>NZ_CAMHRZ010000091.1 GCF_946187255.1 uncultured Ruminococcus sp. | reverse complement strand
AGAAGGTAGTGGGGGACAAGATACCCGGTTTTTCGGGCAAGGACGTTACGATTGATCTGATGATAAACGTAACGGATATGACGGAAGAGGAACTGGATGAATGCGTAACAGGTATGGTGCTTTCCACTACGGGTGCCAGGAAGCGCATAACAGGGAAGATAACAGTGCCTTGTCTGCCTGCATTCCTGTTCGTTTCGGATACTGTCACTGTGCCTCTCCACGAGGATTAACAAAAAATCGGGCTGCTGCATAAGATAAGCTATACTTTGACCGAAAAGGGGCGTAGCTTATGCAGAGGCTTATCATAAAAGGCGGAAAACGGCTGTGCGGCGAGATAAGGGTGCAGGGTGCAAAAAACAGTGCGCTGCCGCTGCTGGCGGCTTGTCTGCTGGCGGATGGCAGGACGGTGCTGAAACACTGTCCCGAGCTGTCGGACGTTTTTGCTGCTTGCAGGATACTTAACGAACTGGGCTGCAAATGCAGTTTCAGACAACATAGGGCTGTGACCGACCCGACCTCTGCGGAGGGCTATCGGATAAGCGAGGAGCTGATGCTGCAAATGCGCAGTTCTATCGTATTTCTGGGCGCTGTGCTGGGAAGGACGGGACGCTGCGAGCTGAGCTATCCCGGCGGCTGTGAGCTGGGACCGAGACCGATAGATATGCATCTGGCGGCATTGAGACAGCTGGGTGTAAGGATATGTGAGGAACACGGGCGGATAAGCTGCACCTGTCCCAAAGGGATAAAGGGTGCGGTGATCGATCTGCCTTTCCCGTCTGTCGGGGCGACTGAGAATATTATCCTGGCGGCAGTACTTGCCGAAGGTGAGACTGTGATACACAACGCGGCAAGAGAACCCGAGATCGAGGATCTTGCGGGATTTCTTACGGCTTGCGGGGCTGATATCAGAGGTGCGGGGTGCAGTACAGTGCGCATAAACGGCGTGAAGAAGCTGCACGGCTGTGAGTATGAGGTCATGTCCGACAGGATAGCGGCTGCGACTTATATGGCGGCGGCGGCTGCAACAGGCGGAGAACTGGGTCTGCTGGGAGTGCGCTGTGAGGATATCCATGCGGTGACGGCAGTGTTTGAGGAAATGGGCGCTGCGGTGTACTGTCACGGGAACAGCATCTTCATAAGCTGCACAAGGCCGCTGAAAGCGGTGGGCAGGATAGGGACTATGCCTTATCCCGGTTTCCCGACGGATGCGCAGGCTGTGGTAATGGCGGCGCTGGCAACGGCAAAGGGCAGCAGTATGATGGTGGAGAATATATTCGAGAGCAGATACCGCCATGTGGACGAACTGGTGCGCATGGGAGCAGATATAAAGGTATCGGGCAGAACAGCAGTGATACAGGGAGTGAAAAAGCTGTGCGGAGCTAACGTGCGGGCGCACGATCTTCGCGGCGGCGCAGCGCTGACAGTGGCTGCACTTGGTGCTGAGGGCGTATCCTCAGTGGGGAACGTGCAGTATATCGACAGAGGGTACGAGCAGATAGAGCGAGTGCTGGAGTCGGTGGGCGCGGATATACACAGGGCGTTTTGAGTAAGGAAAAGGAATGGAACATAAATGAGCAGTAATCTGGACAATATACCCGATCCTGTCATAACTCCGAGAAGAATGGGGCAAAAGCTGGATCTTCGGGTGCTTTACGCGCTGGCGGCTGTCATTGCGGTGGTGGTCATACTTATACTCTGCATGACGGTGTTTTTTAATGTCCATGAGGTGGAAGTCAGGGGCGTGAGCCTTTATACCAACGATCAGATAGTGAATATCGGCGGTATATATGAGGATATGAACCTGGTGCGTACCGATGTGGGCAGGGCTGAAAAGCGGCTGACGGATAATCTGGTGTATATCGATGAGGTAGAGGTGACTAAGGAGTATCCCTCCACCGTTGTGATAAACTGCAAGGAAGCGGTAAAAGCGGCGGATATTGAGTATGAGGGCGGGTACTACGTCCTCAGCTCGTCGGGAAAGATACTGGAGGCTGACAATCCCGAGCCTACGGGCGGGATACCCGTTATCACGGGTTTCAGGTTCTATGTGGCGCAGGACCTTATCGATGACGGCGAGGAACTGACGGATGAGGAGATATTTGCCTATCGTGCGCCCGGGGCTGTGCTGAGGTCGGAGGATAACTACAGCGACAAGATAATCTGCGACCTGCTGGAAGAACTTGACAAGCAGGGCTTTGAAAAGGTAAAGTCGATAGATATCACCTCACGCGCGAATATCATCATGAATATTGATGACAGGCTGGAGCTGAAGCCGGGAAGCTCTGCGGATATCGATTATAAGCTGAGCTATTTCAAGGCTGTTATGGGCAAGCTGGCTAAGGATTATGAGGGCACACTGATATATAACGGCTCGGAGAACGGCGTATCAGCGATACCGAGAGATAAGTATCTCGGCAAGCCGAACTTTGCAAAGGATCCCGAGAAGACCGACGAGAGCGATGCTGAGGATGACAGCGGACAGGAAGATGAGCGTGATGCAGTTCCTGCCGACGCTGCCGCCGATGACAGCAGCGAAGCCGAAAACAACGGCAATAATAACGATAATAACAACGATAACAACTATCAGAACGGCGGCAATGACTATACCGCTGACAACGGTCAGGAGTATGACTGGTACGGCGGGCAGGATGACGCGCAGGATAACGGATGGTACGATTATAACGCCGATAACGGTCAGTACTACGACGACGGAGGATGGTCGGATTATACAGGTAATGATTATAATTATGGCTGGTGATTTTACCAATTAACAAAAAATTAAACCGTTAACGAACCTTAAAATCGGCAAAATCCTTTACAATTCGGGTCTTTTGTGATATAGTATTAATGTATCTAATTATGTTCTTCGGGTCATACGTTAAAGACAGAAGAAATAGAAGATCAGATGATCCGAGGTATTGTGAGAAAATTTCAGGAGGATGTTTACTATGAGTTATGAATTTGTAGAAGAGCCTGTTGTTGGCGCAAGTATTAAAGTCATCGGCGTAGGCGGCGGCGGCGGAAATGCGCTGAATGGCATAGCACAGGCAGGTATACAGGGCAATGTCGAGTACATAGCCGTAAATACAGATATTCAGGCACTCAAAAAATCTATGGCTGACAGACAGATCCAGATCGGCGCAAAGCTGACTCACGGTCTGGGTGCAGGCGCAAAGCCCGAGATCGGTGAGGCTTCCGCACAGGAGAGCCAGGACGAGATCGCTGAGGCTATCAAGGACGCCGATATGGTATTCATAACCGCAGGTATGGGCGGCGGAACAGGCACAGGTGCAGCTCCCGTTGTTGCAGAGATCGCACAGAGCCTTGAAAAGCTGACTATCGCGGTAGTTACAAAGCCCTTCAAGTTCGAGGGTGTTAAGAAGATGATGAGAGCAGAGAGCGGTATCGAGCAGCTGGTAAAGCACGTTGACGCACTGATCGTTATACCCAACCAGAACCTTATCACCAGCGATATGAGACTGACCATGAAGCAGTCCTACCAGATCGCAGATGAGGTGCTGAAGACAGACGTTATCGCTATCGCAGAGATCATCACAAGACACGATGAGATCAACGTTGACTTTGCCGACGTTACTACTATACTCAAGGGCGCAGGCAGAGCACACATCGCTATCGGCCACGGTGAGGGCAAGGATAAGGTACAGGATATCGTGGATCAGGTAATAGCTTCCAAGATACTGGAGACTTCCATCAGCGGCGCAAGAAGACTGATCGTAAATGTTACTATGTCCGAAGATCTGCTGATAAGCGATATGGACGAGCTGACTGCGGCTATCGCAGATGCGGCTGATGACGGCGCTGAGATAATCTTCGGCAACGGCACTAACCCTGACAGCAAGGACAGCATGGACGTTACTGTTATCGCGGCTGATTTCGTTGACGGCAACCCTTCGGCGGCCAGCTATGCTGAGGCGGCAGCTCTCCAGGAGGCTGCACAGGCAGTATCTCCCGCCCCTACCGCACAGACCTTCTCTTTCCAGAGAACAGAGGAGGACAAGAAGGCTGACGCTGAGGCTATGTACAAGGCCGGCGTGAAGGCTGCTGACAAGACAGATATCTACGACGATATCTTCAATGTATTCAAGAAATAAGTAAGCAACACTCAAAGACGAGCTGTGGGGCTCGTCTTTGACTTAACTGATATTGTTCAGCTTTTCTGAATTGAGTTCAGCTATGCCGCACGGTAACTGAACCGACAGGGGATCAGCGGCGAAGCGGACAGAACGCTTGTACAAGTGTTTGATCGTGCCTTTTATTGAGGACAAGTATTGCGGAAAAATGCACAAAATCGGTGGCGAATATTGTGTAGTTTACTGAAATTTGATTATTCGGCAAAAATCGTCAAAGCAAGTGGTTGAAATAATTCTATATTTATAGTATAATAAGGTAGTGTTAAATTTTTTGCAAATATTACATTGTGCAAACATATATTCAGGAGGGAATAGAAAATGGCTGGTAATGGTTATTTGAGAACAGTAAGAGTCGGCGGCTTTGATAAGCAGGACGTTTTGCAGTATGTTGATGAGCTGACTTCCAAGATCTATCAACTTGAAACAAAGGTCAAGGATCAGGAAGAGCAGATAGATCAGCTGGCACAGGGCGGCGGCGACAGCAAGGGCGACGACGAGGCTAAGAAGGAGCTTGAGGCAAAGGTCGAGGAGGCTAAGCAGAAGATCGCTGAACTGATGGCTTCCACCGATACCATGAAGGTCAGGATCGCTGACTACGAGCAGCAGATAGCTGATAAGGAAGTGGAGCTCGAGGAAAAGAACGCAGAGATCGAGACTCTGAAGGATAAGCTGGCTGAGGCAGAGTCCAAGGCTCAGCAGGCTGAGGCTAAGGCACAGCAGGCTGAGAACAGCGGCTCACAGCAGGCTTTCGATATGGGTCAGATCTTCGTACAGGCTCAGCAGACAGCTAATTTGGCTATCGAGAAGGCAAGAGCAGACGCTAAGCAGATCACCGATGAGGCTGAGGCACAGGCTAATCAGGCTATCGATGATGCAAATGCACAGGCTGAGGCTACCGTTACCAAGGCTAATGCAGAGGCTGAGCAGACTCTGAGCGCTGCAAGAGCAAGTGCTGAGGCTACCAAGTCTGAGGCTAAGAAGGAAGCAGATCAGGTTACCGGCGCAGCTTATTCCGAGGCTGCCAAGGTGAGAAAAGAGGCTGAGGCTGAGGCTGAAAGACTCGTTACCGAGGCTAAGACAAAGGCTGCGGCTATCAAGAACGACAGCCAGGAGATCAGAGTCGCTGTCAAGGAGCAGTTCACTACTCTCAGCGATACTGTACAGAAGCTCGTTACTTCTCTCAATGATCTGTACGGCAGCAGCATAGGTGCTGTTAATACTGCAAGAGATCTGATCGATGACGGTCTTGACATTGTAAGCGAGGACGAGTGATAATATGTCCGAGATAAGGACTTTTCGCACCGAGGAGCTTAAAGCAAGGAGCAGTGAGCTGCACTGCGGCGACAAGATACTGCTGACGGGTACAGTTTATACCGCCAGAGATGCCGCACACAAGCGTTTTGCAGCTTTGCTGGATGAGGGCAAGGAACTGCCCATCCCGCTGGAAGGCGCGGTGATATACTACGCGGGTCCTACACCCGCCCCCGAAGGCAAGCCTATCGGTTCATGCGGACCGACGACTTCGGGAAGAATGGACAGATTTGCACCGAGACTGCTGGACTTAGGTCTGGGCGGCATGATCGGTAAGGGCGAAAGATCGCAGGAAGTCAGGGACGCTGTTGTGAGAAACAAAGCGGTCTACCTGTGTGCGGTCGGCGGCGCGGGCGCACTTGCCTGCAACTGCATAAAGTCCTGCGAGGTCATTGCATTTGAGGATCTCGGGTGTGAATCGGTGAAACGCCTTTATGTGGAGGATTTCCCTCTCATAGTTGCGGACGACTGCTTCGGCGGAGATATTTTCTCACGCGGCAGGCAGGAGTATTGCAGGGCTGAATGATAATAATAAACTCTGTTGCAATATTCGCATATTTTGCTATAAAGTTTAGTGTAACGCACGGTCGCAAGATCGTGCGTTTTTTGATGAAAAAAGGCGGGCAGCCGAAAGCTGTCCGCCATTACTGTTTTATGATAACTTTTTGATGCCCTTGACGTGTGCCGCAAGCTGTGAAATATCGGTTACATTAATGCTGCCGTCGCCGTTGAGATCGGCAGCAGCCGTGTCGTCCATCTTCTTCACGCCCTTGACGTGTGCCGCCAGCATTGAAACGTCCGTAACATTAACTGTTCCGTCGATGTTGAGGTCGCCCTTCATAGGAGGTTTATTTCCGAGGGAGACAAACACAAATCCGTTAGTCTTTGCGTACATCTGGGCAGCTGTGCCGTTGTAGCCCTTTATTGTAAAGCCGTTGATCTTTTCATTGTCGAGATAGCCAAGTGCTTTTTCACCGATGTATGTTACTGTGCCGGGAACTAAAACTTCCTTTGCCGTTATGTTCTGGAAAGCGCCGCCGCCGATATATTCCAGACCTTCGTGCAGAACGAGTTCCTTTGCTTTGTAGTTTAACGCCATTTCACCTATTCTGATAACGCCAACGGGAATCTCCAGCTTGTCATGCATCTTGCTTTTTTCGCGAATTGCATCTGTAACAGCGTATTTGCCGATATATTTAAGGGTATCGGGCAGCTGGAATTCACCCTGTATGTATACATTATCGGCAATACCTACCACACCTTCGGGAAAAACAGGTTCTGTTGAAGTGGGCATAGAGATCAGCCAGTTATCGATAACTACAGCTTTTTGGGGATCGGTGCTGAGGTCTTTCAGAAGCTGAGTGCCCGTAAATGCTCCGTTTCCGAGATGTTCCAGCGAAGCGGGGAGCGTTATCTCTTTCAGCTTTTCGCAGGCAACGAATGCATTATAGTCAATGTCTCTGACACTGTCTGCGATGGTAACATTTGTAAGTTCGGTGCAGCCGTAAAAGGCATCATGACCTATTTTTTTAACACCGTCAGGGATCGTGATCTCCGTAAGGTTTACATTAGTGCTAAAAGCACTATCGTTTATACTTTTTACATCATCGGGTATCGTAACACTGCCTTCGCATTTTGTGCCGTCGATAAGTATATTATTTACAACAACTAAGGGGTCTTCATTCTGCTTCTTTTGGAGCCATGCTGTATTTGAAAACGCACCCGCGCCTATACTTGCGACACTGTCGGGAATGTTGATGGTTTCGAGCTGTTCACAATGGGAAAATGCATTGGTACCTATGCTTGCAACACCGTTAGGTATATTGATCTCCGTAAGTTCGGGACAATAGTAGAACGCACCGTTGCCTATACTTGTCACGCTGCTGGGTATCGAGATCTCCGTAAGGGACATACAGAAGTTGAACGCATTCTTGCCTATGTCTGTTATGCCGTTTTTGATATAGACGCTCTTGACGACCTCATTGTCACCCCAAGGACTTCCGCTGCCGCCGAAATCCATCTTACCCGTACCGCTTATCACCAGCGTGCCGTCTTCGTCGAGTTTCCATGTGATATTATCACCGAGTTCACCGCTTTCGGGCACTTCCGAATCTGCGCTCGCAGTTATCGCAGTATCAAACGAGGATACAGCCACAGGCATCGCCGCACCGCCGAACACGAAAGTCAGCGCCAGCAGACCTGCCAATACATTTTTGCTTTTCATAGTTGACCTCCTGAAATTATTTTGGAGCATAAATTTACACTATTGTAATAGTATACAACCGAAAGGTGAATTTGTCAAGTTGTTGTATGGCTGAACAAAAAGCGGGCAGCAAACGCTGTCCGCCATGATCATTTATGATAACTTCTTGATGCCCTTGACGTGTGCCGCAAGCTGAGAAATATCGGTGACGTTAATGCTGCCGTCGCCGTTGAGATCGGCTTCGGAAGCAAATTCCAGCTTCTTCATACCCTTGACGTGTGCTGCAAGCAGTGAGATATCCGTAACGTTAACTACGCCGTCGTGGTTAAGGTCGCCCTTGCTCCAGGGAATACTACCCATTGATATAAACTCAAAGCCGTATTTTTTCGCGTATTCCTCTGCAGTGCTGTCGTCATAGCCGGTTATCGTGAAGTCCTCGAGCTTTGATAAATATTCCCCATATCCTAAAGACTCAGGATACAGCTCGGCATCGCTTGAATAGATCGTTGCATTTTTCAGACTTGTACAATTTGAAAAAACATAATTGCCGATCTTTTTCACATTTTTGGGGATGGTAAGTTCTGCCAGACTTGTACAAGTATAAAAAGCCTGATATTCTAGATTGACAAGGCTGTTCGGCAAAGTTACGGCTGCAAGGTTTTCACAGTAGGAAAATGCCCGACTATCAATGTTCGTGACCCCTTCGGGTATCGTCACGCTTGTAATGGTTTTACAGTTTTCAAAAGCTCTGTCGTTGATGATCGTAACACCGTCGGGTATGACTATATCGCCTTCGCATTTCTGACCGTTTATCAGATTACCGTTAACAATGACCATCGGGTCTTCGTTCTGCCTGTTTTCGAGCCACTTTGTCCCGTCAAAAACTAATTCGCCAAACTCTGCGACACTTTCGGGGATGGTTATATCTGTCAGCTCTTCGCAGCGTGCAAAAGCATCACTTTCAATAAAAGTTACACCGTCGGGTATCGTTATGCTGACCAGACCTGTGCTATTAAAAGCCGAATTGCCAATAATTTTTACACCTTCGGGTATAGTTACGTCTGTCAGGTTATTACATCCCCAGAAAGCATTCTTCCCGATCTTTTCGAGACTGCCGGAGATCTTCGCGTTTGTCATAGCAACGCAGAACGCAAAAGAATTTTCGCCCATACTTGTAATACTATCGGGCATTGTTATCCCCTTCAGAGTGCTGCAGCCTCTGAAAGCATCAGTGCCGATACTTACGACACTGTCGGGGATAGTTACGCTTGTTATTCTGGAGCAGGAGTTAAAAGCATTATCGTTGATAACGGTGACACCGTCGGGTATCACCACATCTCCCGTGCATTTCTGACCGTCTATCAGGATGCCGTTAACTATAACTTGCGGATCTTCACTGCGCCTGTTTTCCAGCCATATCGTATCGGCAAAAGCATCAGCGCCGATGCGTGATACACTTTCGGGTATCGCTATGTTTTCAAGGCTCGTACATTTGCGAAAAGCGGTCTTATCTATTGTTTCGAGAGTATCCGGCAGTGTTATATCCGTCAGTTTGGGACAATCCCAGAAAACGCCCTGTTTGATGCAGTTAACACCGTCGGGTATAGTAACGCTTTTCAGATTTTCGCAGCTGTAAAACGCAAAATTATCGATATATTCGATACCGGCGGACAGGGTCACGGATGTGATCCATGATTTACCTGAAAAAACATACTCGCCTAAACATTTAACGGGCTTGCCGTCTATCTCTGCGGGAACTGTGATCTCCGTGTCAGAACCGAAATATCTTTCTATTCTGATAGTTCCGTCATCGAAGACCCTGTACCTATAATCGCCCGAGTCCTCAGCGCTCGCAGTTATCGCAGTATCGAAGGATGATACAGCTGCGGGCAGTGCCGCACCGCCGAACACGAATGCCAGCGCCAGCAGTCCTGCCAGAATTTTTCTTTTTTTCATAGTTGACCTCCTGAAATTGTTTTGAAACATAGTTTGTATACTATTGCAATATTATACTACCGAACAGTGAATTTGTCAAGTCATTTTCGCTATAACGCCTGTCGGGAGTATGGCTGAATGAAAAAGGCGGGCAGCCGAAACTGTCCGCCGGAATAATTATGAGAGTTTTTTGATGCCTTTGACGTGTGCCGCCAGCATTGAAATATCGGTGACATTCACGTTGCCGTCGCCGTTGAGATCGGCAGCTGTTGCATCGGACAGCTTTTTGATGCCCTTGACGTGTGCGGCAAGCATGGATATATCGGAGACATTCACCGTTCCGTCGCCGCTTATATCGCCTTTGGTTTTGTCCTCAGTGTCAGTGGGGTTATCGTCCTCACCATCGGTGGGGGTGTCGTCAACGGGGTCGGTGGGCTTATCGTCGGCGGGCGGAACTTCGCCCAGTGAGATGAATTCAAAGCCGTAGTCTTTAGCATAATGTTCTGCGGCTGTGCCGTCATAGCCTGTTATTTTAAAACTTACATCACTTGAATAATAAATACCATCAAAAGACCAGCCCAATGTTTCATTGCCTATCTCAGTAACGCTTGCGGGTATGGTGATCTCTTTCAGATTATTACAATTGATGAATACGTTTACGTCTATACTAGTTACGCCCTCAGCTATTTCAACATTTTCAAGCAAAGGGCAATCCCTGAACAGTCCCTCTTCCATATTTTTAAGTGTGCTTGGGATATTAACACTTTTGAGTTTATCACACTGCATAAACGCTCTATAACCTATATCGGTAACGCCCTCGGGCAGAGTAAGACTTTCGAGTACACTGTTTCCGAAAAACGCATAACCGGCGATGCGCGGAACTCCGTCGGGGATAACAACATCGCCTGAGCAGTTCCTGCCGTCGATAACTATATTATTGATGATCACGAGCGGGTTTTCGGCCGCCTTGTTTTCAAGCCACTTAGTTCCGGCGAATACACCAGCTCCAAGGTCTTGAAGATCGCCGGGTATCGTTATGCTTGTCAGGCTGTTGCAGCGAGAAAACGCAAAATCGCCGATACTTGTAACATTATCGGGTATCGTTATGCTTGTCAGGCTTGTGCAGCCAGAAAAAGCTTGATATCCGATACTTGTAACACTATCGGGTATCGTTATGCTTGTCAGGTTTGTGCATTCATAAAAAGCACTATCACCGATACTTGTAACTCTATCGGGTATCGTTATGCTTGTCAGGTTTGTGCAGTCAGAAAAAGCACTTCTACCTATGCTTGTAACTCCATCGGGTATCGTTATGCTTGTCAGGCTTTTGCAGTGATAAAAAGCAGCATCACCAATACTTGTAACACTGTCGGGTATAGTTACGCTCGTCAGGCTGGAGCAGTAACTAAAAGCACCATAACCGATACTTGTGACACTATCAGGTATCGTTATGCTTGTCAGGCTGTTGCATGAACTAAAAGCACTATCACCGATACTTGTAACACTATCGGGTATCGTTATGCTTGTCAGGCTGTCGCACCAAGAAAACGCAGAATCAGCGATGCGAGTAACTCCGTCGGGGATAACAACATCGCCGGTACAGGTCTTGCCGTTGATAACTATATTATTGACGATCACAAGCGGGTTTTCGGCTATCTTGTTTTCAAGCCACTTAGTTCTGTGGAATGCAAATTCTCCAAAGTCTTGAATATCGCTGGGGATAGTTATTTCGGAGAGGTTTTTACAATCGAGAAATGCACTGTTGCCTATCTCGGAAACGCTGTCGGGAATCGTTATGCTTGTCAGGCTTGTGCATCCACTAAAAGCAGAATAACCAATACTTGTAACACTATCGGGTATCGTTACGCTTGACAAGCTTGTGCAATTTTCAAAAGCACTACCACCAATACTTGTAATACTATTGGGAATCGTTATGCTTGTCAGGCTGTCGCAGCAATAAAAAGCATTATTCCCGATACTTGTAACACTATCGGGAATCGTTATGCTCGTCAGGCTGTTGCAGCTATAAAAAGCATAATTACCGATACTTGTGACACTATCGGGTATCGTTATGCTTGTCAGGCTTGTGCATTCACGAAAAGCATAATCACCGATACTTGTAACAC
>NZ_CAMHRZ010000090.1 GCF_946187255.1 uncultured Ruminococcus sp. | reverse complement strand
GGCAAGCTGCTTACCGAAAAACAGTTCAACATCATGGATCTGTACTATAATGATGACTTGAGCCTTGGCGAGATAGCGGCGGAATGCAGCATATCAAGACAGGGCGTACACGATGCGGTCAAGCACTGCGAAAAAGCGCTGACGGAGTACGAGGAAAAGCTGGGGCTTTTAAAAGCACAGCGGGCGTATGTGGAGGAACTCAAAGAGTTCAAGGAGCAGGCGCTGGATATATTCAACGAGTGCAAGCGCATAAGCCTGTCAAGGCCGATAGCGGAAAAGACGATAGTACTGCTTGAAAATCTCGACAGCAAGCTGGCTGAGTACAGCAATGAAGAGCTTATAGAAGAAGCCGAAGAAGAATGATCGGCTGATATGATATATTATGCATTTATATACACGAAAGGGGAGGCAGACTTATGGCATTTGAAGGATTGAGCGAAAAGCTCGGCAGTGTTTTCAAAAAGCTGAAAGGAAGAGGAAAACTGACCGAAGCCGACGTTAAGGAGGCTATGAAAGAGGTCAAGATGGCTCTGCTGGAGGCTGATGTAAGCTATAAGGTCGTCAAGGATTTCGTGGCTAGTGTTACCGAGAGAAGCGTGGGCGAAGACGTACTTAAAAGCCTTACCCCCGGTCAGCAGGTAATAAAGATAGTTAATGAGGAGCTTGTCAAGCTGATGGGCGAGGCAAACTCAAAGATAAATTTCCCCAGCAAACCTCCGTGCGTTATCATGATGTGCGGTTTGCAGGGTTCGGGTAAGACCACCCATGCGGCAAAGCTGGCAAAGATGTTCAAGCGTCAGGGCAGCAGACCTCTGCTGATCGCGGCGGACGTTTACAGACCTGCGGCTATCGATCAGCTGAAGATCGTGGCTGAAAAGGCTGAGGTCCCTGTATTTGAGATGGGACAGATCGATCCCCGCAAGATCGTCAAGGCAGGTCTGAAGCAGGCTAAGGATTACGGCAACGACCTGGTCATTATAGATACTGCCGGTCGTCTGCACATCGATGAAGAGCTGATGGACGAGCTGAAGGACATCAAGAAGATCGCGTCACCCAACGAGATAATGCTGGTAGTTGATGCGATGATCGGTCAGGATGCGGTAAAGGTCGCTTCCAGCTTTGATGAAGCGCTGGGCATCGATTCCGTTATACTGACAAAGCTGGATTCGGATACTCGTGGCGGTGCGGCGCTGTCGGTGCTGGCTGTAACGGGTAAGCCTATCAAGTTTGTGGGTATGGGCGAAAAGCTGGATGAGTTCGAGCCTTTCCACCCTGAGAGAATGGCTTCGAGGATACTGGGCATGGGCGATATGCTCACCCTTATCGAGAAGGCGAGCCAGACGGTGGACGAAGAGGAAGCCGAGAAGCTGGCTAAGAAAATGCAGGAGGAGGGCTTTGACCTCAACGACCTGCTGGAGCAGATGAAGCAGATCCAGAAGATGGGCAGTGTAAAGAGCATAGTATCCATGCTGCCGGGAGCGAATAAGATATCCGATGAGGATCTTGAAATGGGCGAGGCTGCGCTGAGAAAGACCGAGGCTATGATAAATTCCATGACCAAGGCAGAGCGTGCAAAGCCCGATATAATCGACCCGAAGCGCAAAAGACGTATCGCGGCGGGCAGCGGCACACAGGTGTCGGATGTAAATCAGCTGTTAAAGCAGTACGATCAGATGAAGAAGATGATGAAGCAGTTCGGTATCGGCGGCGGTATGCTGCACGGCAAGAGCGCAAGGCGCAAGAGAGCTGCACTGCTGAGAGGTCTGGGTGCAGGCAAGCAGCCGCAGTAAGTCGTATGCGTGATGCTGCTCCGGGGCTGTGGCTGATATTCGTCGGGCTGTTCTTCACAGTGACTGCTGTCATAGACATGGGCAGGTTCTTTGAGGGGCGCGGCAGTAAAAAGCCGTTGTTCTTTGACAGGCTCGGAAGACAGGGGTCAAGGGTATTCTACGGTACGGCGGGCGTGATGTGTGTGCTTGCGGGCATACTTATCACAGCGGTCATGAAGAGCTCATAGGAAACGCGAGGTGACGGTATGAGCAATGTTGTTGCGGCACTGTTTGGGTTTGCGGCAGGATTCTTCTGTATATTCTGCGCTTACAAGGACTACGACTGGTTCATGAACAGCCACAAGGCGAGGGTATTTGTCAGACTGTTCGGCAGGAACGGCGCGAGGATATTCTATATGGGACTGGGCGCGTTCGTGGTCGTTATCGGGCTGGTACTGTGTTTTGTGGGCTTTTAGCCCAAAAGTATGTTATAAAGTTTTCAATGCGGAGTTCCCCGCTTGATATATCAAAGGAAAGTATACGGAGGTGAATTTAAAATGGCAGTTAAGATCAGACTGAGAAGAATGGGTGCTAAGAAGGCTCCTTTCTACAGACTTGTTGTTGCTGACTCCAGATATCCCAGAGATGGCAGATTTATCGAGGAGCTGGGTTACTATGATCCCACCAAGGAGCCTTCCCTGGTAAAGGTTGACGACGAGAAGGTAAAGAGCTGGATCGCTAAGGGCGCACAGCCTACTGATACAGTAAAGGCTATCCTGAAGAAGAACGGCACACTGTAATTTGCAGGCGAAAGCAATAGCATTAAACTCTGATCGGTAAGGTAACAATATCCCGCATCTGCCTTACCGATAACTTTTGCGGGAGGTAAGGAGTTACACAATGAAAGAGTTACTGGAAACTATCGTGACCGACCTGGTCGAGGATAAGTCTGCTGTTGAGGTAACTGTTGATGAACCCAATGACGAGGGCGTTGTTGTATATCATCTTCATGTTGCATCCGACGATATGGGCAGAGTTATAGGTAAGCAGGGCAGGATCGCAAAGGCTATCCGCGTTGTTATGAGAGCTGCTGCTTCCAAGATCGGTCAGAAGATAATGGTCGAGATAGACTGACCATAAGATATTATTATGCGGTATATGCCGCATACACACAAGTATTTGAGCCATAGTATTTCCGAAAATGCTTTCAGGGGTACTGTGGCATTTTTGTTTCTTGTTTGACTTTATTTGTTGTGTTGGGGAGTCATACCCCTTACGAGTGCGGGGGAGGGAATACCGCGCATAAATCTGCTTTTATCGCAAGGGACTGCACACGATCAGCAAAGCTGACTGCAAACTCCTCAAAGCTCTTGCCGCTGTTTACTTTTGATATGGTCGCTTGTTTGTTTCTCGGCAGCTTGCAACTCCAATGGGTGCCGAGCGCTATACTACGCCCCACAATAAGGTTTGTGACGTGACCGCCCGTCCGGCGTTAGGACCTTTACATTTGTCCCCAAAAATGTTATAATCAAGAAAACTGATGAACGGAGTGATGATATGACCCTGCGTTATCCCGATATATTCAATGAGTTTACCTGCATTGGTTCTGACTGCAAGGATAATTGCTGCAAAATGGGCTGGGATATTGAGATCGACAGCGGTACTCTTGACTACTACAGAGGACTGGACACCGATCTCGGAAGGCGTTTATGCGAAAGTATCTATGAGGAGGACGGCTGTTATTATATGTCACAGCAGGAGGGATGTCCTTTCCTGTCGGCGGAGGGGCTGTGTACAGTACAGCAGACCTGCGGTGCTGAACATATCTCCGAGATATGCCGCGAACACCCGCGTTTCTACGAGTGGTTCGGGGATTACAAGGAAGCAGGGCTGGGACTGTGCTGTGAGGAAGTCAGCAGACTTGTAATGACCCACGAGCGCCCGATATTATTTACCGAGAAGCAGATAGACGAAGAAACCGATGATATGGCATTTGACAGCGAATGTCTTGCGGCGGTGAAGATGCTGCGGGACAGGCTGATTGATATCGCACAGGACAGGGGATTTTCGCTGCTGCAAAGGCTGGTGATACTCTGCTATGCCGTTGCGGACATACATGATGCCATGCAGGACGGCGACTGCGAAAGGCTTAAAAAGATCTCGGGTATGCTGGCGATAGACGGTTTCCGCATGGAGATAGTCATTCAGGCGCAGAAGGATTTTCAGGGACAGAGTGAGTCGGCAAAAGAGTCGCTTTCATGGCTGTTCTCGGGTCTTGCGGGGATGGAATACATGGGCGGCATAAAGGAGCGGTTCGTCATAGATGACGAGATCATCGATGCAATGCTGAAAGCTGAAAGCAGTTTTGAACGCGACTATGCGCCCTTTGAGTATGAGCTTGAAAATGTGCTGGTATACTTCCTTTACAGGTATTTCATCAAGTGTACCAGATACGATGATATGGCGGAGGACTATCTTTTCAGTGCTGTGTATATGACGCTTGCTCTGCGGGGGCTGTTCCTGCGGGAGTATGCCAAGAACGGCGTTCTTCCCGACAAGGAAAGGCGGATATATCTGGTAAAGGAGTTTTCAAAGGAAGTCGAGTACGACAGCGACAATATGGACATCATATACGATGATATCAGCTGCTGCGGAGATACAAGGGATAAGCTGTGCAGGCTGTGTCTGTGAGGTGGAGATATGGGCATATTCAGAAAAAAGGTCATCAAAAAGGTGCCGACCGGATGTGAGGGCATGGAGATAAAGGTGCAGTCATCCACCTGCACCGGCGAAAAGATCATAGGTTTTCTCGACCGTAAGAGCGGTGAGCTGATGTACAGTGAGCTGGTGCGCTCAAAGGCGGATATTGATGCGTTCTACGAAAGCTACGGGCTTATCCCGCCCGAGGAATGACCTGTGATGCAATGGGCAACAATATAATAGTAAAATGGCTTTACCCGCCGTGAGGTTTTGTATATTAATACTATTGAATTTCGGAACGGGGTATTGTATAATAAAAAGGTCAGAATATAGGCGATTTTGTGCTTTGGAGAGGTAAAATAATGGAAATAATAGATAAGAAAAACAAAGAGCTGCTGAAGGAGTATGAGAGCTTTGCAAAGAACAGCGAGTACGGCAACTTCATGCAGTCACTGAGATGGCCGAAGGTCAAGGAGAACTGGGGCTGGGATGCTGTTATCTCTCGTGGTGCCGACGGCAAGATAAGAGGCACCTGTCTGGTCATAATCAAGCATATTCCCATATTTCCCACCACCTTCCTGTATGCGCCCCACGGTCCTGTGTGCGACTGGAGCGACAAGGAGGTAATGACCGACCTCTTTGAAGGCATAAAGGTGCTGGCAAAAAAATACAAGGCATATCAGTTCATGTGGGACCCGCCCTTTGAGGAAAAGGAGAGGGACCGCTCAAAGCTGATTACGGATATGGGCTTCTCGCATATAGATGATGCCCCCGAGCTCACTACGATACAGGCGAGAAACAACTATATGCTCCGCAACATAAAGGGCAAGACCGCCGATGAGGTGATGCAGTCATTCAAGCCCGACTGGCGCAACCGTATCCGCAAGGGACCCAAAAAGGGCGTATACTGCGAGATATGCGGCACTGAGGCACTGGATGATTTCTATCCTATGATGGAAGCTACCGGTATACGCGACGGATTTTCCATAAGAGGCAAGGATTATTTTGTCAAGTTCATCGAGGGACTGGGCAAGGATCACTGTCATCTGTTCATGTGCTATGTTGACGAGGACGGCAAGAAGATACCTCTTTCGGGCGCTGTTACTACGCAGTACGCAGGCAAGACCTGTTATGTGTACGGCGCATCCGCTAACCACCACAGAAATCTCTACCCCAACTACCTCATGCAGTGGACCATGATAAACTGGGCGCTGGAGGGCAACTGTGAGATCTACGACTTCATGGGCATACCTTTCTACAAGGACGAGACTAACCCCAACTACGGCGTATACAAGTTCAAGAAGGGCTTCAACGGCGAGGTCGTTACCTATGCGGGTGAGTATTTCTACACATTCAGACCGATAATGAAGAAGATAGTTGACTTTGCGGAAAAGGTATATATGGATATGCACGAGCGCAAAAGACAGAAGCTCCTTAAAAACAGAAATACCGATATGCAGTAATATACAGCGGCGGGACGCAATGCAAGGTGTCCCGCTGTTTTTGTGGTATCAGGCGTTCCAATTAAAACAAAATATTTGTAATTAAAACACATTCCCATCACATATTTGTATTATAATGTTATTTGTTATAGTGTTTCGACAATCATAAACCGTTAAGGAAAGGATAATATACTATGCTGAAAAAAATGACCGCCATGCTTCTGGCGCTGACCCTCTGTGCAGGTGTACTGACAGGCTGCGGCGATAAGGAAAAGGATAAAAAGGAAAAGACCGAATCAAAGACCGAGACCGTGACAGATGCTGAGGACGAGGTAGCAGGTCCCGCTGCTGTGGAGGAGGAAGAGCCGCTGCCCGTTGCATCGCTGACTGTTGACGGCGAGTCTATAGATACCTCAAATTATGTTATGTGTACCATTGACGGTATTGATGTTACCTTTGACGAGTTCAGGTTCTACTATTTCTACAATCTCGACAGCTATAAGCAGAACTACGGCGTTACAGAGGAATCCCTGCGCGAAAACGATACTGCTTACAAGCAGTTCCTGGATGATGTCATCAGAGGTCTGAAGCAGGAGCTTGTTACCGACAAGCTGGCGGCAGAATATAATATCGAGCTGGATGATGAGGATCAGCAGATCATCGACAACAATATGCAGTCGGCAGTATCTTCCTATGAATCGCAGGAGGCTTTCGAGGAGGATATGCAGAGGGCTCACCTTAATGAGGAGATATACAACAAGCTGTTTGTAAGGGCACAGACCTACAACAAGGTAATGGATGTCCTTTTTGCAAATGACGGCGAGTTTGCCACCAAGCGTGAGGATTTCCTGAAATTGATACAGGATCCCGAGGAGTATGCTCACGAGGTACACATCATGATACCCTACTACTCACAGGCTGAGCTGGATGACAGCACCGCTGAGGGTTATGATGATCTTACGCTTTCACAGAAGATAAGTGCCAAGACCACCGCTTACGCCGCACTGGATGAGGAAGCTCAGAACGCTGCAAAGGAAAAGGCTAAGGCAGTTGCTGAGGAAGCACTGAAACGCGCAAAGGACGGCGAGGATTTCTTCAAGCTGGT
The DNA here is from genome assembly GCF_946187255.1 of uncultured Ruminococcus sp. Classification (GTDB taxonomy): domain Bacteria; phylum Bacillota; class Clostridia; order Oscillospirales; family Ruminococcaceae; genus Hominimerdicola. The sequence goes on along the minus strand of NZ_CAMHRZ010000090.1, from coordinate 4,750 downwards.
GGAGGAATACGGCTGGGATATAGGTCTTGAAGAGCCTGATAAGGGCTACTATATGGAGCGCAACAACACAGGCGGATATCCCGAAGAGCTGCTGGATGCTACTTTCTCGCTGAAAGTTGGCGAAGTTGATCAGGAGCTGGTAGAGAATTCCACCTACGGCTATTTCATAATCAAGCGTATCGAGCCCGATATGGATTATGTCAACGAGAATATCGACTCGATGATATCTACCCGCGATCAGCCTGCAATCCAGGAGAAGTTCAACGAGATCATGGATGCTATGGAAGTAACATACTGCGATGTATGGGACAAGCTGACCATCGACAGCATAACCTAAATAATATACAAGCAGGACGGAAATATTTACGTCCTGCTTTTTTGTATACCCGCACGAAAAAGGCACACAGAGCCTGTCAGCCCTGTGTGCCTGTGTATTATCATATTTTCCAGATATTCTCAGCGTAGTCCTTTACGGTCCTGTCGGAGCTGAATTTTCCTGCATTGCAGATATTCAGCCAGCACTTGCGGGCGAAGGCAAGGCTGTCCTTGTAGTCGGCATTGAGTCTCAGCTTTGTCTCCACATAGTCCGTCAGGTCGCCCAGCACATAGTAATGGTCGGGAACGTGCCAGCTGGCACCGTCCGTCAGTGCCTTGTAAAGCTCGCGGAAGGAGCCCTCCTGATCGGAAGGTACACCGCCGTCGGAGAATGTGCCGTCTATCAGCTTATCAAGCACACGCTTGATCTTTTCGTCCTTGAACAGTATCTCGCGGGGATCGTATTCGGGCATTATCTTGGCAAGGTCTTCCACCCTTGCGCCGAAGATGTAGTTGTTCTCCTCGCCTGCCTCCTCGACGATCTCCACATTTGCGCCGTCGTAGGTGCCCAGTGTTACCGCACCGTTGAGCATCAGCTTCATATTTCCTGTGCCGCTGGCTTCTGTGCCTGCGGTGGATATCTGCTCGGAAACATCAGCCGCACATACCAGCTTTTCAGCATAGGATACATTGTAATTCTGTACGAAAACGACTTTCAGCTTGTTGGCAGTGTCGGGGTCGGCGTTGACATAGTTGCCTATCTCGTTTATCAGCTTGATTATCGCCTTTGCCCTGCGGTAGCCGGGAGCGGATTTCGCACCGAATATGAATACTGTAGGCGTGAAGTCTTTTATGCTGCCGTCCTTTATGCCGAAGTAGATATACAGTATGCTCAGTGCGTTGAGGAACTGCCTTTTGTACTCATGCAGGCGCTTTATCTGTATATCGAATACCCATGTGGGGTCGATGTCCTTGCCGTCGTGCGCCTTTACAAATTCTGCCAGCTGGTGCTTTTTGGCTTCCTTTATCGCCATGAATTCTTTCAGCACAGCTTCGTCGTCTGCAAATTTTTCCAGCTTTTTCAGCTCGTCCAGATCTTTCACCCAATCCGCATTTCCCAGCAGTCTGGTTATCAGTGCGGAAAGCTCGGGGTTGCACAGTGCCAGCCAGCGGCGCTGGGTTATACCGTTGGTCTTGTTCTGGAAACGTTCGGGGTATATCTCATACCACTCCTTGAGGGCATCGTTTTTCAGTATCTCCGTGTGTATCGCCGCCACACCGTTGATGTAGGAGCTTACGAATATCGCCATGAACGCCATCTTCACCTTGCCGTCGCCAACGGGTGCCATTGCGCGTATCTGTGCCTTGTCCATGCCGCGGGCGTACATATCCGCATAGAATTTCTCGTTTATCTGGAGTATCACTGCGTATACCTCGGGCAGTACCTTTTCCACCGTTTTGCTGTCCCATTTTTCGAGAGCTTCCGCCATGATTGTATGGTTGGTGTAGTTGAACACACCGTGAGCGATATCGAAAGCCTTGTCAAAGTCATAGCCCTCTGCGATAAGCTGACGGATAAGTTCGGGTATGGCGATAACGGGGTGAGTATCGTTCAGCTGTATGGTCACATAGTCTGCCAGGTTATCAAATGTGCCGAAACGTGCCTTGTGCCTGCGCAGTGCGTCTGTCACGGAAGCCGCCGAGAAGAAATATTCCTGCTTTAAGCGCAGTACCTTGCCTGCATCGGTATTGTCGTTGGGGTACAGCACTTTGGAGATATTCTCCGCATCGTTCTGTGCTTTTACTGCGCCGTCGTAGTCGCCGCTGTCGAACGCCGCAAAGTCAAAGTCCGAAGCGCTCTCCGCCTGCCACAGGCGCAGATTGCCTATATTCTTCGTGCCGTAGCCGATTATGGGCATATCGTAGGGCACAGCCAGCACCTTCTGGTCGCCGTATACTATCTCAACTGCGTCCTCCTCGCGTCTTACAGACCAGGGATCGCCGTACTTTGTCCAGTTGTCAGTTTCCTCATGCTGGAAACCGTCCACTATGCTCTGCTTGAAAAGACCGTACTTGTAGCGTATACCATATCCGTCCAGCGGTATGTCGTGCGCTGCCGCCGAATCAAGGAAGCAAGCCGCGAGTCTTCCCAGACCGCCATTGCCAAGAGCGGCATCCTCTATATCTTCAAGTTCAGCAAGGCTTCTGCCGTGTGCTTTCAGGGCTTCGTCAGCCACTTCAGTAAGTCCCGTACAAAGCAGGTTATTGTACACCGCCCTGCCCATCAGGAACTCCATAGACAGGTACATCGCCCGTCTGCCTGCCATGTGCTTTTCATAGCTTTCCTTCCACTGTGCGGAAATGTCCTCCATCACCACGCGGGAGATGCTGTCATGCAGCTGCCATACTGCGGCATTCTCTGCCGTTACGCCGAAACTGCGCGAAAGCTCGCTCTCCAGTGCTGACTTGAAAGTGTTTGTGTCCATTGATATTACCCCTTTCGGTGTTTATTCTGTATATTAGACCTGTCCGCTGTGCATATCAATGCCTTTAAGCTCGATATACTGCCCGACAATGACATAATTATCCATATCCTCACCACTCAGACCCCTTTTTACAAACAGGTCATCGTGGATATATTTCATTTTCTCTGTATCACTGCTTTCAACGTGAAAGTGACCGCTGACCCTGTCGATGCCGACATAAACATCCCCGCTCGTAACATAGCAGGCGATATCGGGGGCTTTCCCCGAATACTGTTTCGCGTTTTCTTTGGCGGCTGAGCGTATATCCTCACGTTCGCATATTGTATAGCTGTATTTTTCGCGGAAGTATCTGTCAAGTTCCGCACCGCTTATCCTGTTCGGGGAAAGCTGTGCCGAATACCTGCTCCAAAGATATCTCCATTTTTCAAGCTGAGCTTTTGTTACGGGTGAGGTTATCATGAGTGACCTCCGAACTTTTCTTCCAGCCACTTTTCTATATCCGCATCGTCGGCATCACTGAGACCGAAAAGCTGTCTTGCATAGCCTTTGTCTTCGTCCTCAAAGAAAGCAATACGCAGCTTTTCCTTTTCTATCGCCGCCGAATATTCGTCGTAGCCGCCCTCGTTGAAGACTATGACACCGTCCCGCAGTTCGACTATATCATTGAAGTAGAACCGCCAGTGCTCTAACGACGGATTGTAAGCCACACCGCGTTCACGGCTTATCCGCCAGCAGCCGTCCGCACCGTCCTCTGCGGAAAACTCCGCCGCCTTTTCGCGTATCGTCCCCAGAAACGGCAGGCAGAATTCATATTCAAGTGCCTCTAGCGCCGTCACCAGCTCTTCCAGCTCCTCCTCCGACTGAACGTGTATCACGAACTCGGCACCCTCGTTTTTTTCAAGAAGTTCCTTAAAGCTGTGTATCGCCATTTTAAGAATTCTCCTTATTCGCCGCAGCTTTGCACTGTTTTTTGTATTTTGACACCGCAACTATCCACATTATCAGCACGAACAGCTGCTCCGCAAATGCAAGGAAAAGTCCCCCAAGATAGTCGCTCAGTCCGTACCAGCCGCCGTAATTGTTTGAGTATGTGAGATACGCCGCCAGGGTCATCACGGCAGCTTCGCTGAACACCGTTAAAAAGAACTGCGCAGGGTAGCGGTCGATGAAATACTTCTTGTACCCCTTAAACGCCTTGCAGCAGCACAGTACCAGTATCCCGCCGAATAGTATCAGCGCAGATGCATTGTCGCTGCTTTCGGGCGTGGTGAGCTTGTCAACGCGGGCGCAGTAAAAGAATTCCCCTTCGTCAAGATATTCCAGCCCGCTGACGCTCTTGTACGACCATTTAAAAGCTCCCGAACTCATCGAATAGGCATTACTCATCTTCTTTTCGCCGTTGACTTCAAAAGCGACGTTGACTTCATAGTCCGAGACCACTTCCACGACCTCGCCATGCACGACGGTAAGTTCTATATTATTGGATACTTCCGTATTTATCAGCCACAGCCCCCCGATGATGAGAAGCACCAGCCCCAGGTTCAGAAACGACCTTTTCAGAGATATACCGTTTTCCATAACATCACTTACCTTCGTGCCGCAGTTTCATGAGATATCTTTCCCATTTGCCGGGCTTTACATCCTCACTGCCGTCCCGCAGTTCTTTGAGGTTGAAGTCGAACACCAACTGACATATCTTCTCGGAACTGTCAAAGCCCCAGTATATCGGGTGATGTCCGCCCCCCCCACCGTTTACGAATACGGGTATATGTGCGTCGTCCTCTTCAAGATAGTAGTCGATGAAGCCGCTGCATTCGGGTTCTTCATCGCAGGTACTGCTTTCAAGCAGGAGTTTTTTCGCGCATTTTTCGTAGTACGCCTGATCGCTCAGCGATGAGGGATAATTCTTCCTCAGCTCCTCCAGAAAATCGGGTATCAGCCCCTGGTCT
>NZ_CAMHRZ010000089.1 GCF_946187255.1 uncultured Ruminococcus sp. | reverse complement strand
CAAAGGGATTCTATCAGGACGGTCAGTTCGAGCCCATAAGATACTACGGCAAGCCCGGAGATTATTATATAATCTCCATCGGTATCAATGATACTAACTATTCCAACGCTTCGGAATACTATGATGTTGTTACCAAAATGGTAAAAGAAGCCAAAGCAAAGGGCATGAACGTCATCCTTGTAAAACAGCAGGGCAGACACGGCGACTACAACAGAAGCCCCAGACTGACAGGCAGATGGTTCGGCGGGGAGCTGGATACCATAGGCAGAGAGCAGAACGTCAAGGTTGTTGACCTCTTCAATGCATGGCAGGATTTCGGCTTCAGCATCGGCGGATATGATGCCATGACCGAATACTACGGTTCGGGCGATGATCTGCACCAGAGCGCAAAGGGCGCACAGAAGAATGCAGAGATCGTTGCAGGACTCATGGGCATCGGTGACACCGCTATGGACACGGATGCTTATTACACCTTCAAAAACGTTAACAGCGGTCTTGTTATGGACGTTAAGGATGCCAAGATCGAGGACGGCGCAAATGTACAGCAGTGGGAGTCCAACGGGCAGAACAACCAGAAATGGAAGCTGACCCCCTTCAATAACGGCACCACATATTACTATGTACGTTCGGCTGCCAATGAGAACTATGTGTGGAAGGCAATGACAGGCTCCGACGGCGGCAATATCGAGCTGGTGCCCTATTCAAGCAAGGACAGCATGATGCTCTTCCAGTTCACAAAGCTGGGTGACGGCAGCTACTATATTTCCACACGTTCGTCAAGAGATGTCTGCTTTGTGGAAACTGCTTCCGCAAGCACAGCAAACGGCGCAAATGTTCAGCAGTGGGGCATGACTTATCACAACTGCCAGAAATGGCAGGCTGATAAGACAACAGTATCATCTCAGCCCGATCCTCAGCCGATGACCGATGTTATTCCCACTTTTGTCGGCGATCTTGACCACGACAATGCTGTCACCCTCAATGACCTGATAATGCTCAAGCGTGTTGCAAGCAAGTCAGCATCTTATCCCTATGTGAACACCGCTATGTGCGACCTTAACGGCGACGGTGAAGTCACGGGCGAGGACGTTACTATAATGCGTGAGTACATCGTCAAGAAGAGAAAAACTCTCACCGATAACAGCCAGACCAATTATACCGAAACATACTATTACGCCATTGACCAGACATGGGAACAGGGCGTTATAGAGACTGTTAACTCGGGTTATACCAACAGTAACGGTTATGTAAATCTTGACAACACCGATACCAGCAATATCACATTCTCGGTAAATGCGGAAAAAACAGGAAACTACATGACGCATATCCGCTTTGCGAACGGCACAACAGCTGACCGTCCGATGAAGATATTCGTCAATAACGATACCAGCCGCTACTGGCTGCAGTCCTTTACAGGCACAGGCGCATGGACCAACTGGTCCGAACTGGGTATCGTTCTTCCGCTGGTCAAGGGTCTGAATACTATAAAGATGGTATCCACAGTGTCAAATGGCGGACCCAATCTGGATTATATATCCCTTATCCCCACCGACGAACCCTATGCAGAGACATACGACCCCAACAGCAATCAGAATACGAACAACAACAATAAGCCCACCGTTTATATACTCGGTGACTCGACAGTACAGTCCTATCGTGCAAGCTACGCACCGCAGCAGGGCTGGGGATATTATCTCGCTAACTATTTCACCGACAGTGTAAACGTTGATAACCGCTCAATGGCAGGCAGAAGCACCAAGAAGGCTTACGACGAAGGCAGATGGCAGGGAATTGCCGACAGTCTGAAAACGGGAGATTATGTACTTATCCAGTTTGCCATCAATGACGCAGGAAAGTCCAACGCTGACAGATACGCTCCTGTATGCGGGAATGTGAATTATCCCAGTGAAGGTTCCTACGAGTGGTATATGACAAAGTTCATAAACGATGCAAAGTCTAAGGGCGCAACACCTGTGCTGGTGACTACCGTTATCGGTATGGGCGCTTATAACAGTTCCGCAGGCAGATTTGTCAACAGCTACACCGATTACTGCAATGCCTGCAAGAGTCTTGCAAGCAAGTACAGCATCCCCTGTATCGACCTTAATACCATCATGGTAAACCACTATAACTCCGTAGGCTACAATACAGCGCTTTCCTATCACCTGAAGGGTGTTGTATCGGGCTCCACAGACGGTACGCACTTCTGTGAAAAGGGTGCGGATATCGTTGCAGGGCTTGTGGCTAAGGCTATAAAGGATCAGAAGATATCCGGACTTTACGGATATGTAAAGTGATACCAAATTAAATGATACTAAGCACATTCCGCGGGCTGCAAAAGCAGCTTCGGGAATGTGCTTTTCTTTTATAGTTCCAAGCCAACAGACGAATGCAGAACGTACAGCGCGGGATAGTTAATCAATAAAATATACTGCGGCAGACAAAAAAATTCTGTAACTTATTGACATATTTTCTTTAATGTGATATAATGTTAATGCTTTAAATGTTTTATTAGTGAAAGGAGTTTATACTATTATGGAAAAGAATATACCATATAAGACTTATCTTGAAGAAAGCGAGATGCCCAAGCAGTGGTACAACGTCAGGGCTGATATGAAGAACAAGCCCGCACCCCTGCTCAATCCCGCTACACTCAAGCCCATGACAGCAGAGGAGCTGGGCGTGGTATTCTGCGATGAGCTGGTACAGCAGGAACTGAATACTACCGATGCTTACATCGATATCCCCGAGGAGATACGCGACTTCTACAAGATGTACAGACCCTCTCCGCTGGTCAGGGCTTATTGCCTTGAAAAGGCGCTGGGTACTCCCGCAAAGATATACTACAAGTTCGAGGGTAATAATACCTCGGGCAGCCACAAGCTCAATAGCGCCATCGCACAGGCTTACTACGCAAAGAAGCAGGGCCTGAAGGGCGTTACCACCGAGACAGGCGCAGGTCAGTGGGGCACAGCGCTGTCTATGGCGTGTGCTTACTTCGGACTGGACTGCAAGGTGTTCATGGTTAAGGTAAGCTATGAGCAGAAGCCTTTCCGCCGTGAGGTAATGAGGACCTACGGTGCATCCGTTACACCTTCTCCTTCGGAGACCACCAACGTAGGAAGAAAGATACTGGCAGAGCATCCCGGCACTACTGGAAGTCTGGGCTGTGCTATCTCTGAGGCTGTTGAGGTCGCAGTCAGCAGCGAGGGTTACCGCTATGTGCTCGGTTCTGTACTGAACCAGGTACTGCTGCATCAGTCTGTCATCGGTCTTGAAAGCAAGGCTGCCTTTGACAAGTTGGGTGTAAAGCCCGACATCATCATCGGCTGTGCAGGCGGCGGCTCCAATCTGGGCGGTCTTATCTCGCCTTTCATGGGTGAAAAGCTGCGCGGCGAGGCAGATTACAGGATCATCGCAGTTGAGCCTGCATCCTGCCCCAGCTTCACACGCGGTAAGTACGCTTATGACTTCTGTGATACAGGTATGGTATGCCCTCTGGCGAAGATGTACACACTGGGCAGTGGCTTCATCCCCTCTGCTAACCACGCAGGCGGTCTGAGATATCACGGCATGAGCAGCACACTTTCTCAGCTTTACGATGATAAGCTGATGGAGGCTGTATCCGTTGAGCAGACAAAGGTATTCGAGGCAGCTCAGCAGTTTGCCCGTATCGAGGGCATCCTCCCCGCACCCGAGTCCAGCCACGCTATCCGCGTAGCCATCGACGAAGCTCTCAAGTGCAAGGAAACAGGCGAGGAAAAGACCATACTCTTCGGTCTTACAGGTACAGGATACTTTGATATGGTGGCATATCAGAAGTTCAACGACGGTGAGATGAGCGACTACATCCCCACCGACGACGATCTTGCAAAGGGCTTTGCAGGACTGCCTAAGGTAGATCTGTAATAACGTACTTAAACAATGATAATGACCCCATCGGTATGCTTAAATGCCGATGGGGTCTTTTGTTTTAGATATCTCGGATGGGATAAAACAAAACTCCGACGATATCGCCGGAGCTTTAAATAACCGTATTACTTTATCAGACCGATACCGTAAATGGTGAACTGTCCGCTGCCGCTGATGGAAACATCAAGGTCGCCTGTGGTATTCTGATAGTAGCCGAGCTCTGCATCGGGACCGCCCCATGTGTACTGCTTGTTGCCGTTGATCTTGGTGGTCTTGCCGTTAACAGTAACATTGATGCTGCCCATACCCGAGCTGTTAGCCTTGAATACGACGATGAATCCCTTGCCCTGTGTTTTGAAGGTCATCGGGCTGCCGCCGTTAAGGTTATACGAGTAGGTGAGACCCGAACTGCCGTAACCGCTGCCCGCTGACCATGAGCCTGCATTGAAGTTTGTCAGGTTCTTGGGATCAACATTCACACAGCTTGCGTACTCTGCGCCGTATACATAACTTGAAGGCATAGTGTAGCTGTCACAGCTGTTCTCGCTCTTCAATGCCTGACGTACATAGTAAGCCATGCAGTCCGCGATGAGCTGTCCGCCCTTCTGGTGCGGGTGATACTCATCGGTGTAGTAATCGCCCGTGTTGAGGAAACCGCTGTTGAATGCCTTAGAAAGAGCATCATCCATGCTGATAACAGGGATATCGAAGTTCTTGCCGATGGGATACATCTGAGACTGGCTGGAGAAGCCGCCCTTTGAACGTGTGATGATCACGCCTACTGCGGGTGCATTGGGCATATCAAGGAACTTCTTGATACAGCTCTCGAAGCACTTCTTGTACAGTATATCCTCGTGGTCGTTTACAGAGAATTCCATGAAGATTATGTCGGGCTTCTGCTCAACTATCTGCTTCTCACTGCGTACAAGTCCTACGACTGAAGAAGTACCCGAAAGACCTGCGTTTATCTCGGTGAAGCCGCCGTTGGCAAATGTATTTTTGAGGTAGTTGGAGAACGGTGTGGTATAGTTCTTGCCCTCAGTGATAGAACCGCCGAGATAAGCAACTTTCAGAGGAGAACCGTTCTCTGCGGCTGCCAGCTTCTGAGAAAGTCTGTAAGTATTTCCCATGTGCTTGATGGAGCTCTTGTAGAAGTTGATATACTGAGCGGAAGCTGTCTCCTGATAGTTGTCCCACTTGGAAGTATCTATTCCGCCGCCTGAACCTGAGCCCGGAACTTTTCCTTCTCCGCCTGTATGTACGGATGACTTGGTGCCGGGTTCAGCGATCTTTACATCGTCGATATAGAAATTCATAAGATCGCCGGATTCCTGAACAGTCTCCACATAAAGAACTATATCGCCCGCGTTATCGGGTATAGTGAACCTGGTGTTCTCGATCTTTGTCCATTCGCCGCTCTTGCAGGTCGCAGAGGCGATATGGGTATACACAGCGGTAGTGCCGTTGTTTCCGCCCTGCTGGAGGGATATCTGTATCTCAGCATCGCCGCCCGACATCTGGAGAGCTGCCAGACTGATGCTGTATGTCTGACCTGCCTTGAAATCGGAGCTCAGATTGACCGAGGCACCGTTCCACTCGGAAGTTCTGTCCGAAACATACAGAGATTTTCCCGAAGTGCCGTAGTAAGCCCTGTCGGTAGCGGATACAGAGACCGCACCTCTGCCTGTCCAGTCACCTGCGCCCGAATTGAAGTCATATTCCAGTATAGTTTTGCCGCCGGATGCAGTACCAACGGGAAGCGAGGTGAGCTTACCTAAAATGTACTGCTGGATAGCAGCAGCATCTTCAGCTGTGATACCGCTGCCGGGCTCAAATGCGTCCGCATTTATGAGACCCTGCTTTGTGATGCTGACTTTGGTGGGGTTCTTGACATACTGCTTTATGAGTATGACATCCCTGATATCCACCTTGCCGTCGTCGTTTGCGTCGCCTGAAAGGCTGTCATAAGTAATGCCGCCCGCAAAGGCGGAAAGGGAAGTTGCCGATGCGATCATCATCACGGATACTACACCGCTGATGACACGCTTCATTCTTGAAAGATCCATAATTTACCACTCCTTGAAATTTACGATCATAGTCCCGATAACATCCTGTATACCTGATGCGGGACAGATCTTCTTTTAAGACCGGTGATATTGTTGGAACGACCCTGTGAAGAAAAAGATCCGCTCTCTTTTCGGGTGCTCCATGCAAAAAAAATAAACTTAGCAATAATTGCCATGTTGCCTGAAATGGCAATGTCTAGTGTATGTCAATATTTCTAATAACAATATAAATATACAATAAATAATGGTAAAAGTCAACAAGTGCCTTTCAATATCGCAATCTTTGACTGTCTTTTCGCAATATTTAGTCAAATGTTTTGCAAAATAATTATGGTATTAATTTTGAAAAAATTATTCATGATTATTTCGCAGATGTGCAGGCGTGCAAGCGTGGAAGTTTAGGGAAAAGTCAGTGTGTTACAGCTTTTTTTATCATGCAGCTTTTTTTGTTATTTGAATTGGAATTTCTATTTTATGGTAATAATTTGGGCAATGTCTGCCTGTCGGAGAGTCGAGTTTTCCAATTTGTGTCTTGTTATGACCGAAAATTGCGGTTTTGTGTCCGAAACTATTGACATATATTATCAGATATGATAATATGAATATGATAAAATTTGTTATGGAGGTAACCACCATGAAAGGAAATATGATCAAAAAGCTGTCTGCTTGGGCGATATGCGCCACTATGGCGTGTTCGGCTGTACCGGGTACCTACTCTGCGTTATCAGCGGCGGCTGCCACAAAGAGCAATTCTGACGGTGTAGTATTCTTTACCGACTTCGAGGACGGAAATACTTCAATGTTCTCAAAGCGCGGCGACAGCGACACTTCTGTCATCAAGGCTATCGAGGATTCCAAAGCTCCCAGCGGCAAAAAGGTAATGTCCATATCGGGACGTGACCAGAGCTGGAACGGTCCTTCGATGGGACTTTCGGGCGTACTCGAGCCCAACGTTAAGTATGACATTTCGGTAAAGGTCAAGGCTCAGTGGTACAACACGGTATGCATATCACTGCAGCATACTCCCGCAGGCTCCGATCAGCCCCTGTATACAAACCTTGTAAAGGGCATCTCTCAGGGCGATTATGTTGAGCTGAATGCCAGCTTCTCCTACGGCGCAGATGAAAAGGATGTATCTATCTACATCGAGACATGGGGCGATGCCAACGATCTTTATGTAGACGATTTCACCATCTCCCTTTCTCCCAACAATATGGATCCCAATGCGCCCTCACTGAAAAATGTTTACGCCAATATGTTCAAGTTCGGTACTGCAACAACCGCTTCCGAGATAGCTCCCGCTTCCACACAGGCGCTGGTGAAAAAGCATTTCAACAGCCTTACCGCAGGCAACGAGCTGAAACCCGAGAGCGTTCTCGACAGAGAAGCCTGCCTTGCACTCGCTGCAAAGGGCGATGACGAGAACCCGCAGGTAACACTTGACGCTGCAAAGCCTATACTTGAATTTGCCCGCAAGAACAATATCCCCATGAGAGGTCATGTGCTTGTATGGCACTCGCAGACTCCTATATGGTTCTTCAAAGAGAACTATGATCCCGACGGTGAGTGGGTATCAAAGGAAAAGATGCTCAAGCGTATGGAAAATTACATCAAGAACGTTTTTGCAGCTGTAAAGAAGGATTATTCCGATATCGACTTCTATGCTTGGGACGTTGTAAACGAGTGCTTTGACGATTACGGCTCTCCCAGAAAGCCCGGCTTCCCCGAAGAGTCCAACAACTATGAGGCATCTCCCTGGGTCAAGGTCTTCGGTGACAACTCCTTCATCAAGCCTGCATTCCAGTATGCCAAGAAGTACGCACCTAAGGGCTGCAAGCTCTACTACAATGACTACAACGAGTATATGCAGAAGAGTGACGCTATCGTAGCTCTCTGCAAAGAGATCAACTCTGACGGTCACTATATCGACGGTATCGGTATGCAGTCTCACCTCAACGTTACAAACAACGGTGAGCCCGATCCCTTCCCCAGCGTGCAGATGTACAGACAGGCAGTTGACAAGTTCAGCAAGACAGGTCTCGATATCCAGGTAACAGAGCTGGATGCAACAGTAAACAACAAGCGTTTTGATCTCCAGGCCAAGTATTACAGCGATATCATGGATGTTCTCGTTGACTACAAGGATTATATATCCGCAGTGGTAGTATGGGGCACCACCGATGATCTCAGCTGGAGAGCAGACCGCGATCCGCTCCTCTTCAACAAGGACTACTCCGTAAAGCCTTGCTTTGAGTCCATCGTTGACGGTATCGAGTACACGGATATTCCTGACAGCGACATCTTATACGGCGATGCCAACTGCGATAATAAGGTAACTATAGCTGATGCAGTCCTTGTAATGAAAGCAGCTAATTATCCCGCAGTATACGGCGTAAAGGGCACCAGCAGCAACCGTATAACAGTATACGGTGCGAAGGCAGCCGATGTTGACGGTAAGTCGGGTCTTTCTAAGGCTGATGCCACCGCTATCCAGGCTTATGTTGTAGGTAAGATCAAGAAGCTGCCCAAAAACTAATATTATTCTCAGTAAATGATATAACGATGATCGCTCGCAGTAATAGAGAGCATCAATGTCGTTAACTATCGATCACAAGCACCATGATGTCACGCGGCATCATGGTGCTTTTTTGTATCTAAGGGCAGACTGCCCGATAATGATAAAGCGCCCGCCGAAGTCTTGTATGACTTGGCGGGCGTTTGTTCGTAATAGGCTGAAATACTATTTCATTATGTTCCGATATCTGTTTATTCTTTGTTTTTCTTTCTGCTGACTGTCATCAGCGCAATGCATAGAACAAACGAAGCTGCAGCTATCGATCTTTCTGCACCTGTGGAAGGGTTAGCATTGGCAGACTTTGAAACATTGCTTGAATTTCCCGAAGCCTGCGAGCTTGAAGCCTTGTCGGAGGACGATGAACTGTCTGCCTTTGAAGAACTGTCCGTATCCGAACTGTCGGTCTTTTCAGCGGCTATGGTAAAGGGATCGCTCCTGTTTTCGCCCGTATAATATTCGCTGCTCTCGTTTGTTACAACTGCGGCGATATAAGTGCCTGCCTCTGTGGGAAAATCGTTCCCGACCCTTACCAGGCTTTCGCCGTCCGCAGTCTTTTCGTATGTAAAGAAGATAACATGATAATCACTTTCGGGAACAGTTTTTCCGCCGACGGTGACTGTTACCGTCTTTTCCGAAGTATCGACGGTTACGGTACCATTGTATATATCGGTCTTTTCAGCGGCTATGGTAAAGGGTTCGCTCCTGTTTTCACCCGTATAATATTCACTGCCTTCGTTTGTTACAACTGCGGCGATATAAGTTCCTGCCTCTGTGGGGAAATCGTTCCCGACTCTTACAAGGCTTTCGCCGCCCTCTGTCTTTTCGTATGTAAAGAAGATAACATGATAATCACTTTCGGGAACAGTATTTCCGCCGACGGTGACTGTTACGGTCTTTTCAGCAGTATCGACGGTTACTTTACCATTGTATATATCGGTCTTTTCATCGTTCTTGTATTCAAGACCGTAGCCCAATCCATAAAGTATCTCATCGGTGTACTGTGACTCTGCATCGACCGCATAGATATCAACGGGCAGTTTGCCTGTGGGGGAGTTCCCGCCTAAAATGGTCATCAGTGCGGCGGGATAGTTCACGCCGTATGCGGAGTTCTCCTGACCGTCAACAGGCATCTCACCCATGCCGTCCGCGTTGTAAGCCGCAACGATGGCGTCAGCATCATCGAATCGGGCAACATCGTATGGGAGATTGGCGCTGAGGTATACTACCTTCTTGCCGTTTTTGTGGGCGAGTTCTATAAGGTCGTCTGAAAACGCCGCCTGCCAGCCGCGTGTGTTGTTTTTGTCGATATTAGCAGCGCGGTACATCTCAAAGGCGAGTATAACTATATCACAGTTCTTTACGTTTTCTTCGTACTCAGCCGCAGTGTGACCTTGCAGACAAATGCAGTCTGTGGTGATATCGCCTGTGATCGTGCCGTTGTCCTTCAGCTTGTCAAGGGCGAAATATAACGTGTTCTCAACGTTTGAATATGGGTAGAAATACGCTATCCTTGCGCCGTCCTCAAGATCTAAGGGGAGCAGATCGTCATCGTTTTTGACAAGGGTCACAGCCTTCTGTGCTATCTCCAGCGCCTTTTCTCTGTGCTCTGTTGAGCCAACTATCTTCTTGGCGTTCTGCGCATTGGGTGCGGTATAGTCAAGAACACCGCGCTCCTGCTTCATGGTGAGTATCCTTGTGACTGACTTGTCAATGGTGTCGATAGGTATCCTGCCGTTATCCACCTGTTCTGCGATATCCTTGATATAATTTTCCATCTCGGTGATGTCATCGGAGGACTGTATGAATTTCGGTTCCAGCAGTATATCAACATCCGCATTTATCGCAAGAACAGCAGAGTCGATGTGGTCAAAATTCTCGTCAATGGCATCCATTAACATGGAATCGGTAGTAACAACACCGTCAAAGCCGTTATCGCCGCGAAGGATATCGGTTATCATGGTCTTTGAAAGTGTGGCGGGAATATTGATCTGCTCGCCTGTTGATACAGAGGTGTATGTACCTGTCTCTATCTTCGGGAACTGGATATGTGCCGTCATTATCATGTCGGTATCCTTTGCTGCTGCAAGATATGGCAGCAGTTCGGTCTTTTTGAGCTCATCATAAGTCTTGTCGATGAGCGGAAGACCTGTGTGGCTGTCTGTTCCCGTATCGCCGTGACCCGGAAAATGCTTGCAGGTGGTGATAACTCCCTGACTTTGAAGCCCCTTGATATACTTCGCGCCCATATCGCTGACTAGCTGAGGATCTGAGGAAAAAGAGCGTATATTTATAACGGGGTTGGAGGGGTTGTTGTTAACGTCGATGACAGGGGCAAAATCCGTGTTTATACCTACCGCCATTATCTCGCTGCCAAGTATTTTAGCGTTTTCTTCCGCAAGCGTCGGGTCCTGAGTTGCTCCCAG
This sequence comes from uncultured Ruminococcus sp., assembly GCF_946187255.1. Classification (GTDB taxonomy): domain Bacteria; phylum Bacillota; class Clostridia; order Oscillospirales; family Ruminococcaceae; genus Hominimerdicola. The sequence goes on along the minus strand of NZ_CAMHRZ010000089.1, from coordinate 828 downwards.
TGCCATATTTCCGCAGGTCGGGGTGCCTGTGGTAAGACGGTATATCGAACCGCCCTCCTGATCGGCTGAGATAAGCATCGGGATACCGCATTCGCTGTTCATAGCCGCCTGCTGTATATCGGTGGTGAGTGCCACAGTCTGCTCCACGCTCTGTATATTATCGGCAAACAGACATACACCTGCGAAGTTGTGGTCTTTTATGAACTGCCGCTGTTCATCATTGAGAGCGGTCACATTACCCGAACTTTCGCCATCCGTCCACTGCCGCAGAGTTATCATTATCATCTGTTCGATCTTCTGTTCGGTGGTCATGGCGCTTACCATATCAGCGACCGACTTTTCGCCGCCTTCCGCAGTGACTGTCATTATCCCTGTTGCCGACAGTGTCATTGCCGCCGCACTTAACAGTGCCGTGATCTTTTTCACATTCATGTATTCTCACTCCTTTGTGTTAGTACAGATTTTTTCTGCAATTCAATTATATCACATATACTGCAACAAATCCGCAACAAATCGGCAATTATTTATTTGGTGAAAACTGATGAACTTCAATATCGTGATTTATATAAAATGCTACAAGTTACAAATTAATTGTTAAAATTTCGTATATCTTTTCGGCGAAAAATCTATTGATCATTGCAGACTTCTTGCTAAAAATGTGGTATAATATAATTGTGATCAAAAGTTTAATTCAGTCATAAGAGGGTGATCATAACGATCGGCTATTTAAACGAATACATAACAAATTATTATGTCACGCTCGTATTGCTTTCGGGTCTGGTCATTATTCTCGCCGCAAATCGTAAAAACAGGATCGAGGGTATAAAG
>NZ_CAMHRZ010000088.1 GCF_946187255.1 uncultured Ruminococcus sp. | reverse complement strand
CTGAAACGGAACTCCTTGCCCTCTGCCGCGATGGTATAATTAAAGCAGTAGCGTGCATCCTCCGCCATTGCCGCCGCCTTTTTCAGCACCAGTTCCAGCCGTTCAAAGGCGCTGTCGTATATACGCTCAAAGAACTCCTCACTGCGGTAGTTCTCCTCTGTCTCCCTTATCCACCTGTCTGTGTGGCAGATAGACTGCAAATGGTCATACAGCGCTTTGACTGCATTTTTCAGCTCACCGCTCTCCACAGGGAAGAAGTTGTCCAGCATCTCGTATTCTTTGGGATGATCGGCGCAAAGTTCCTCTGCCGCCTGTTCAAAGGCTGCCGCAAAAACGTTCTCACGCTCTGCATCTCCCAGTATCTTCAAGCCGCCCGAAAACTCGAACTTGTTAAGGTTCTCCTTGACTATATCAAAGCAGAAGGAGTCTATCGTGGATATCCTTGCCAGCTGTACCAGATCCTGCTGCTGCAGCACCCATGTATCTTCGGGATCCTCCCGCAGCTTCTCCTCAAAGGCTTCGTTCAGCTTGTCGCGCATCTGTGCGGCAGCATCGATGGTGAACGTCACAGCCAGCAGCTTGTCGGCGGGTATCTTCTTGTCCTTATCGGTCAGCAGTCTTATTATCCTCTCGATGAGTACAGCAGTCTTTCCGCTGCCTGCCGCTGCGGATACAGTAACGCCTCTGCCGTAAGAGGTTATGGCTCTCTCCTGATCCTTCGTCCATGAAACGCTCAATTTTCTTCCTCCTTTCCGTTTTCTTTTACTATTTCCTCCAGAACTTCCTTCATCTGTTCCTTTGAACCTGTTCGGGGCTCATCGGGGAAAGCTCTGCCGCATATACCCGCAAACTGACAGTACCCGCAGATATCTTTCAGCGGATCGGCATCTATATCGCCCTCCAGCAGGCGGTCGCCGTATTCCACTACCTTGCGCTTTGCAAATATCCTCATGGCTGTGAACATGGCATCGCTCATGGTGAGATTATTCAGTGCCGTCTTGCCGATGCCGCTGTCCAGCTTTTCATTGACGGCGGCTATATCCGATATCCTGCCCTTTCGGGAAAACGCACTTATGGCGGACTGACACGCCGCATTGTACAGCACATCCTCCGATAGTTCGCTGTCCCCCGAAAACGTCTGCCCGTCGGAGATGAGTTTGAGATAGAACACGCCCGCCTGCTGCAGTTCATTGTCGGGATTTACAGGGTTGCCCGTTTCAAGCAGCACCGAAAGATATATCAGCATCTGCAAATTCAGCCCGCAGTACAGCTCCCCCAGATCAAATCCGACGTGCCTGCGGAACTTGTAGTCGATTATTCGCACATACTGCCTGCCCTCTTCGTCCTCGCATATATCCGCACGATCGATGGTGCCCACCAGCACGATGTGTCTGCCGTCTTTCAAAGTGAGGTCAAGATGATCTTCACCGTTCTCATTGGTGAGCCTGTATTCCGTTACCGCAGGGGCAAAGCTGCCGTTTGAGAGCTCCCGCTGAACATAGTTAACTATATTGAACGCCTGATGCTTCATCTTCTCGAAGCGGTACATGAATGTCCTGCTTTTGCCGAAATCACCGCAGAACACCTCTTTGTAGTACCGCTCAAAGCAGTCCTCTATCAGCGCTGTCATCTGTTCCTCCGTCATATCAAGGAACCTTTTGCGGTTCTCCTGCGGGTCGCCTGCGGTTCCTATGGCTTTTTCCAGCACGTCATGTATCAGCAGACCCTTGTTGAGCCCGTCCATATCCATTTTCTGCGAACGGCTGAGATGCAGACCGTAATTGCAGAAATACATGAAGGGACACTTGTAGTAGTTATCCAGCTTTGTCGGAGACACCTCAGCGGTATCTCCCGCAAAAAATACTTCCCTTGCCGATGCGGGCGAAAGCCTGAAAGGATCGGTGGAATTGGCTTTTTCAAGGGCGCACAGCTTGTTATAGTAATATGCCGAGCCCATCAGCGAGTCCCTTATGCTCGCCACTGTCCTGCTGTTGTCGCGGGAATGCTCGGTATACACGGAGTACGCCGTTTTGTAGGAGGTGCAGAAAAAGTCCGCAGGCAGAGCATTTATGCTCTTTTCGGGCAGGCTCAGTATCTCGCGCACTTCCTTTACCAGTACAGAGGGACGCTTCTCATTGCCCAGCAGATCAGCCCTTGAATACAGCACATACAGTCTGTCCGACGGCGCACACAGTGCGGTATACGCCGCCAGCCGCTCATGTCTCAGGTCGCTCAGTGCGTTCGCGCCGATCTCGATATTCTCTTTCAGCCGCAGGAGTTCCTTTTCATGCTCGGTAACAAGACCTCTGCTCTTTACGCCCGCAGGAAATATGCCGTCATTGACCTCAGCGGCGAACACAGCCCGCACTTCGCCTGTCCTTGAATGTCCCGCATCTGTCACACGGACACAGTCCAGCTTCTGCGGCGGTTCGGATACCTTCATCTGCGAGAGCATCAGGCTGAAAAGCTCATAGTAGCTCCTGAGAGATATGGGCTCATCACCCAGTATCTCGTATATCGACCTTACAGCGGAAAGGCTCATGGTCCACAGCTGTTTAAGTCCTCGTGCCAGTTCGGTATCCGTATCATTCTCCGAAGCTCTCACACGCTTTACCAGAGAGTAGGTCTGCTGTGAGAGCCTCAGTTCTCCCAACAGTTCATAGAAAGCCTTTGATATCACCGATGCAGTGGCATCGCGGCAGCACTCTTTGAACTTTATCAGCGGGTCGATGACGGCTTTCCTCAGCTTGTTTATGCGTTCGGTGGTCATGCCGCCATCGGGGGATGCGGTAAAGTCCTCCAGCCACATATCCCCGTCCACGCTCCAGCGGATGCAGTAATCCTCCAGGTCGCATATCTCGTAAGCCAGCAGCCCGAACAGCGGCGATTTTATCAGCTTCATTATATTATCGGTGCGGAACTGCCTTGTCAGCACCGTCCTGAATATGGCGTTTATGTAGTGTACTATGGCGGAAGCATCAACGCAGTCGCGCTTGTCGATGAAGAAAGGTATGTCATACTTTTCCAGCGCACTTTCGATGACAGGCGCAAAGTTTTCCACCCCGCGCACTGTCACTGCGATATCATTGTAGGAATAGCCTTCCTCCCGCACCAGCCTGCATATCTCCGCGCATATATAGTCGGCTTCCTCGTACATATCATCGGCGGCAAGCACCTGAACACTGTCACTGTTCGCACGGAAGTTCGTCCTTTCATGGTCGAAGAGGTGTTCCGCCAGCTGCATGAGTTCAAAGGAATTGGCGTTGTTGTCCTCACTGTATCCCGTCCTCAGCTTTATGCCGTGAGTTTTTGCCATATCTGTAAGTTCCTGCTTTGTGCCCAGCGTAACATCGAAGGGGTGAGTGCGGCAGCGGGAAACAAAAGCATCGTCCAGCAGCAGTGACACCGTAAGGCTCTCAGCACGGGTCATGCAGTGCTCCAGTATCCTTTTCTCATCGTAGGAAAAATCTGTAAATGCCGATACGAACACAGACATACCATCAAAAACGGGATTCGTGCCGCACAGCAGTGCAGCCTCCGCCATTACCGAAAGCGAGTCCTTCATCTCGGCTGCTTCCAGCTCGTCCATATAGTTTTTGTATATCTGCGAGAGGTCCAGCAGTTTCAGCGATACCGAACCCTCCAGCCTTTCACCCGCAAGGCGCAGTACCTCCGGGGTTATGCCGCTTTGTCTGAGCTGCGGCAGCAGGGATATCAGCTCCCCGATGAAGGACGCTTTTCCCAGACTGTTCTTGTAGTACTTCACCGAGCCGTTCTTTGCAAGCGCCCTTACCGCCCGATACATCAGTATTATCTGCGCATTGTCGTTGGCTCTGTCCTTTGCCTTGCTGCCGTACTTCTCCACTATGCTCTCCGCCAGGCGGTTGAAGCCCGCAGTCTCTATGCTGTTGAAAAGTCTAGCCCCCAGCCTTGTGTACAGCAGCTTGTCGTACTCAAAGGAAAACTGGTCGGGCACGATGACAAGCACCTTTCTTCTGCTTTCCGCCGCCTTTACTATCCTGCCGATAAATATTTCCTCACGGCTGCTTTTCACGCCGCCTGTAAGTATCTCCAACATGGCATTGACCTCCCGCTTCATCATACTGCTCCCGAATAACATATAGAAAGTATACCACCTTGAAGAGTTTTTGTCAATCGGGATCAGTACAATGAGTTGTACTGTTACAGCAAACGGCGGATATATTACAGCTCACGCTCACTGCATCAATCCGCGTACTATCTCAACTATGCGGAAGGCTATCTTCGGCTTTTCCTTCCCGCTTATCACGATAACGGGCAAATCGCTTTTCCTCTCCTCGATACACACCGCCTGTGAGGGCAAAAACGCCCCCTGTTTCATGGCGATACCGCCGCTATGCCCAACACTCCCCACCGTGAATACCAGTGCCGCCGCTGCGCTTACTGCCGCCTTTTCTGTTTTAGTCATAAAAAACACTCCCATAAAAAGTATAATGTGATCACATACTCATCATGGGAGCTTTTTGGCTTATTATTCAGTTTCCGAAAAATTCTCTTGCTATATCCACCGACTGCTTTGCGTCTTTGGAATAATAATCCGCGCCTATCTGTTCGGCGTAGTCGGGAGTGACCACAGCGCCGCCTACCATTACCTTGCAGTCCACATTGTTCGCACGCAGCAGCTTGATAGTCTCCTCCATGCTGACCAGAGTAGTCGTCATAAGTGCCGAAAGCCCTATGAGATGCACGTCATTCTCGATAGCCGCATCTACCACCGTCTGATAATCCACATCCTTGCCGAGATCTATGACATCATAGCCGTAGTTCTCCAGCAGCACCTTAACTATGTTCTTGCCGATATCGTGGATATCGCCTTTGACGGTAGCGAGTATGATCTTGCCCTTTGAAACGCTGCTGCCGCCCTCCGCAAGCATCTTCTGCTTGATGACCTCAAAGCAAGCCTGCGCCACACCTGCGGTCTGTATCAGCTGGGGCAGGAATATCTTGCCCTTTTCAAACTGTTCTCCCGCCTTGTCAAGTGCGGGTACCAGCATCTCGTTGATTATGGTCATGGAGTCGGTAGTTTCCAGCAGCTTTGCCGTTATCTCCGCGCCCTCGCCTTTAAGACCGTTCTCGATGGCAAAGGGAAGATCCATCTCCGACTTCTTCTCCTTCTTCTGCACGGGAGTGGAATTGTCTCCGCCGTAGTGGGCGATGAAATCCACAGAGTTCTTGTCAATATTCGTCAGCAGCTTGTAAGCCCTTACGGTCGCCGTCATGGAGTCGATATTCGGGTTCATTATCGGCAGGTCAAGACCGCTGGTCAGACACATCATAAGGAAGTTGTGGTTTACTATCTCTCTGCTGGGCAGACCGAAGCTGATGTTCGATACACCCAGTACCGTGCGAAGTCCCAGTTCTTCTTTTACTCTGCGCACCGCATTCACGGTCTGCATAACGTTTTCCTGCTCGGCGGAAGCTGTCAGCGTAAGGCAGTCGATATATACATCCTCTTTGCGTATACCTATCGCCATTGCGCGGTCGAGTATCTTCTTTGCCAGCCTGAAACGTTCATCAGCGGTCTTTGGTATGCCGTTCTCGTCAAGGGTAAGACCCACCACTGCGGCACCGTACTTCTTTACCAGAGGCAGTACAGTTACCAGTGATTTTTCCTCCGCGTTTACGGAATTGACTATCGGCTTGCCGTTATACACCCTCAGTGCCGCTTCCATTACTTCGGGGATAGTGGAATCCAGCTGCAAAGGCACATCGCACACGCCCTGCAAAGCCTTGACAGCCTTTACCATCATCGCCTTTTCGTCTATCGCGGGAAGTCCCACATTCACATCCAGGATATCCGCGCCTGCGTTTATCTGCTCTATCGCCTGCCCCAGTATGTAATCTATATCCCCCTCCAGCAGTGCCTGCTTGAAGCGCTTTTTGCCTGTGGGGTTTATGCGTTCGCCAATGATCCTGGGCTGGTCTATGACAACAGTCTCAACGGGCGAACAGCACACTGCGGGTATATGTACATTTCTTTGTACATATTTCTTGCCATCCAGCATCTTTTTCAGTGCCGCGATATAGGACGGGTCGGTGCCGCAGCAGCCGCCTATCACCTTGATGCCCAAAGGTATCAGGTTTTCCGCAAACTCCGCAAACTCCTCTGCTGAGCAATTGTATTCGTTGGTCACAGGGTCGGGCAGACCTGCATTGGGCTTTACCACAACGGGCAGTGTCGTCCACTTGCATATCTTCTCCACAACGGGATAAAGCTCTTTGGGTCCCAGCGAACAGTTAACGCCCAAAGCATCGACTCCCAGACCCTCCGCAGTAAGGCACATAGCGCTGATATCAACGCCTGTAAAGGTACGCATATTCTGCTCAAAGGTCATGGTACACATGATGGGGAGATCGCTGTTCTCCTTAGCCGCCAGTATGCCCGCTTTCAGCTCGTAGAGGTCTGTCATGGTCTCCAGCACGATGAGGTCGGCATCCTTGCCTGCGATTATCATCTCCTTGAAGATATCGTAGGCTTCCTCAAATGTCAGCGTGCCTGTAGGCTCCAGCATCTGTCCGATGGAACCGATATCCAGCGCCACAAGAGTATCATACCCCTCCACCGCCTTACGCGCCAGCTTTATGCCCTCGCTGATAAGCTGCTGTACCGAATAGCCGCACTTTGCCAGTTTATGCCTGTTGCCGCCGAAGGTGTTGGCATAGACTATATCCGAACCCGCTTCCGCATACTGCCTGTGGATATCCAGCAGCCATTCGGGCTTTTCGATATTCATCACTTCGGGAGTTTCTCCCATTTTAAGACCCTTTGCCTGTAACATGGTGCCCATTGCACCGTCCAGTATCACAAATTCCTTTTTATTTAAAAGCTCTCTAAATCCCACAATGATCTCCTTTTTTTCTGAACGCGCAGACTTCCTTCATATTGCACTCCGAACACCCGCGTCTGCCCTTCGGTATCTCGTTCTCACTCAGACCTATCACTGCTGTTACCGACTTTCTCGGTATAAGTATATCACTTTGCGTAGCACTCAGCCCTATGCGCTTGGGTGCCTGCAGCACATCGAGAAAGCTGCCCTGTATATCCAGCGGCAGATCTCCGTAGCCGGGAGAAAAACGCCATGTCCTGTGGTATCGGGAAAACTCCCGCGTTATTTCCTCCTCCGCCTTGTCGCATACCTGTTCCACCGCCGCACTTGCCAGACTGTCCGCTATCACCGCACGGGTCATATCCGTCGCCTCATATCGGCGTATGACCTTTTCAGCGTGTGCCGAAAGGGTAGCCGCCATCAGCACAGCCTTTGTACACCCCGCCAGGTGTTCCCTCACCGACCTGCCCGTAAGGACAAGAGATGTCCCGCACACAGCCACACCGTCCTCTGTATCTTCGATATCAAATACATGGTATATACAGCAGGGCTTTATTACTGCCAGCAGTGCGGCTTCACATTCCTCCAGCATAGCGAGCATCTTTTCATCGGGCACAGCATCCCCGCAGCCCATATACCGCAGAGCCTCCTGCCTGTTCAGTTTATTTAGCATAACACTGATATAACCGTTCAACTCTGATCCTCCAATACAAAGCTATCGTATAATCACACATATTATATCACAGAGTTATGCGGAATACAAGGGATATTTTTTTAATTTACAATATCACTGCTGTGCTTTAGCACGCTAAACATTTTACTGCATATCCTGCATTTTACCGCAACGTGTTTGTAGTTAATTAAATATCCGAAAAAGCTGTGTTTCAGCCCTGTTTTTTATTTTACTGCAAATAATGCAGGGGTTAGGGGTCAAATGTAAAAGCATCGGGTATTTACCAATAAATGTAAATATTACTTTTTTAAAGTGTTCGTACTACCCGTGCAGTAAATACAGTAAAATAATTTATGGTCAAAAAAGCCCGAAATTGCGCGGTTTCATTTGTTGAAAAAGAATTGCAGGATAATGCATTAAATTGCAGTAAAATACTATTAACAGAAAACAGACCGCACGACACAAGGTCATACGGTCTGATAGCTTTATTATAGTCCTTATATCACTCGGGATCGAATTCAAACTTAGGCATCGGCATCAGCTTGTGCAGGTTTCTGACGTGCATACCGTCGATGCGCTCCTTTGTGGCAGGCTTGTCGGAGAGATCGCTCTCTTTCCTGATATAGCTGTCAAGTTCAGCGTAAGTGAAGCCCAGATTGTCCTCATCCGTCTTGCCGCACAGTCCGTCGATGGGTGTCTTGTGTACCAGATCATCGGGCAGACCCAGCACCTCGCCTATCGCGATCACCTCGCGTACAGTGAGCTCGGAGAGGGGGCTGAAATCGCCTGCGCTGTCACCGAACTTTGTGGAATAGCCCACCCAGTCCTCCGAAAGATTGCAGGTGTTCACAACTCTGCCGCCCACACAGGCAGCTACTGCATAAAGTGTAGTCATCCTGATACGGGGAGGAGTATTCACTCTTGCCTGCTCCTTGACTTCCAGCTGTGCGCCAAGTTCTCCCAGCAGTGCGGATACAGTGCTGCCGATATTCACCTCATAGCTCCTGATGCCAAGATGTGCCACCAGCTTCTTGCTGCAGTCGATATCGAACTGCTCACCCTGAGGCATGAGCACGCCTACGACTCTGTCCTTGCCCAGCGCCTCAACGCACAGCGCTGCCGCAACGGAACTGTCCTTGCCGCCCGAAATGCCTATAACAGCGTTTGTTTCGGGAGTCGCATTTGCCTTGAAATACTCTCTTATCCAGTTTACCACATCGTCCTTAACTTTAACTGCATCAAAATTGCTCATTGCCTTAGCTCCTCTCTGATCCTCATAAGGATCCTTCCCAGATTGTTTGCACCAACGCCGTTCACCTTTCCCCAGATCCTGTCGTTCCAGTCGTTGCCTTCAACCAGCTCCTCATCGCCTGTTTCCAGCAGTTTCCTGCCCAGTTCTTCGTTCTGTGTGAACTTTGCTTTGCATATCTCATACATTATATCTATCTTTACGTCCTCCCAGTCCCTGCGAAGACTAACTCTCCTGCCTGCCTTTTTTGCGGCGGAAGGATCGAGATGCGCGAAATCTGCACGCTCTTTCATATCAAGCGTCTTCATGGACTGGAATGCAGCTTCGTTATTCAGATAGGTGATGCCTTCGTAAGTGACCTTGCTTGAATAGAAATTGCTGAGAAAATAATAATCTCCCCTGAAACTGTCTATCATATACCGCACCTGCCTTTCGCACGTCTGTAGAGCCGCGAAGTGCGGTGTGCCGCAGCTTCCTCAAACAGCTCTGTTTCCTCCAGCTTGCCGATTATCTTCTTGCGGAACCCCTGAGGGGACAGCTTTATCCCCGTGATGGTCTCGTAGGGCTGCTGCAGATCGGATATGGCGAAATATTCGGGCATCAGATCGAATATCATATCATGGTTTATGACCTCGTCACGCAGCTTTATAAAAGCATCCTTTATCATCTCTCCGTGATCGAAAGCCAGCTCATTAACGGTGATGCCGCCGTCAGCATACTCATACAGCACCTTTCCGTCCAGTGATAGCCTGAAACTAAGCCCCTCATCATCGCTGAACGTTTCAAGGTCAGCCCAGTGTGCGGACAGCGCATCGGAGTTCTTTTCGGTCATAAGCTCCACTGTGTTCGTCAGCGCGATAAAACAGCAGGATATTATCCACCCTCTCGGATCACGGTCGGGTCTGCTGTATACTTTAAGCTCTATCAGCTTAGGACGGCTTACGCCAGCTTCCTCTGCAAGCTCCCTCTCAGCGGCTGTCTCAACGGTCTCGCCCTTTCTGAGAAATCCGCCGGGAAGAGAATAGCTTCCCGCAAAGGGTTCTTCTCCGCGCTTTACCAGCAGCAGTTTCAGCTTCTTCTGTTTGAGACTTTTGCGGTTATCGGAACTTACACTGTCAATACCGAACACCACCGCATCGGCTGCCACCGACGGTCTTTCATAATTTTCGATGGAATACAGTGCTGCCACCTCCTGTTCATTGTAACATTTAGTTATTAACTATTGGTTTATTACAATATAGCACATTCAGGTGTCAAAGTCAATATAAACTTATTAAGATATATAACGATATAAATCCACTCAGCTATCTTCCACCGGTTCTCCGCCCGTTTTGTCCTTGTACATCTGATATATGCTCTTTCCCTGATCAGCGGGATTGAGGTCTACGTCCTTTGCGTTGTCTTTCCAGCGGTCGCCTTCGGGCAGGAGTTTATAGGCGATATTATGCTGTATCCACTCGTAAGCCATATCTTCGGGCTCACGGAAGGACTCGCCGTCACTGCCGTGAAGCGGGTGTATATCCGAAAGGGCTTCGCATATTATCAGCATATCGGCTTTGCTGTTTATCTTGTAGGAATCCACTATCTTCCAGTTATCGGGGGTGTAGTATGCATAGTACTCTTCATCGGCGTAGGTAAAGGCGTAGTTCACGTTACCGCCGTCCGTATCATAAAGGCAGAGATCATCGGCGCTTGTCAGTATCCCCTGTGCTTCCGCAGAGCTTTCGTTCAGCTCATCTATATTTTCTTCGGTCATCTCCGTTTGAGAGCTTTCATCGTTCTCAACTGCCTGCGTTTCGGTCTCCGCAGATACAGCAGTGACAGCAGTCTCCGTTATAACAGCACTGCTTTCGGCTGACGCAATTTCAGAAGAAACGTTCTTATCCGAAGCCGCTGTACTTTCTCCGCATCCCGCCGCGATCATCGCCGCTGCACAGACTGCGAGCATTAACGTTGTTTTCATCATCACACCTCATTTGCTTTTCAAGTCCCGAAAAAAAGCCGCGCCCACCGAACGCGGCTTTGCTGAGTATTCTTTGCAGTCTCACTTACAGCTATATTATACCGTTTCAATGTGAGAAAGTCAAGTTTTCGGCAGAGATATACTTTTTCAGTACCTCTGCTTGATGATGACACAGCTGAGAGGTGCCAGCCGCAGGTTAAGGCAGTAATTGTATGAACGCATATCGCCGTTGATGCAGTTGGAGCCTGCGTATATGTCCTTATCGGAGTTGAGCAGTTCGGTGTAATCCCCGTTGTTCTCCACTTTCAGCGAGTAGTTCTGCATAACACCCGAGAAATTGAACACGAAGTATATCCCCTTTCCGCCGTTGTCACGCCTTACGAATGCGTATATCGACTGGTTGCTGTCGTTGGCATCGCACCAGCGGAAAAAGCCCGAATTATAGTCGTTTTCGTACAGTGCGGGCTCGCTTAGGTATATGCGGTGGAGCTCCTTGACATAGTGATGCACCGAATCATGGGCGGGATAGGTAAGCAGGTTCCAGCCTAGTTCCTTGTCGGGCCGCCATTCCATGTACTCAGCTATCTCACTGCCCATGAAATTCAGCTTCTTTCCGGGATGCCCGAACTGGAAGGTATACAGGCATTTTATCGTGGCTATCTTTTCCTCATGCCTGCCGAAACACTTGTCAAGCATCGTCTGCTTTCCGTGTACCACTTCATCGTGAGAATAGGGCAGTATAAAAAGGTCGTTGTAAAAATAGCTCATGGAAAAAGTCATCTTGTTGTGATGGGCGCGGCGTTCGTAGGGGGGAGTTTTCACATAGTTTATCGTATCATGCATAAATCCCAGATCCCACTTGTAGTCAAATCCCAGCCCGCCGAACTCAACGGGAGCGGTGACTTTGGTGTAGTCGGTGGAATCCTCCGCAAAGAGCATAACATCGGGATGGCGCTTCTGTATGGCGTAATTCGTGTTTTTAAGGAACCATATACCCGTATCGTTGACGGGTTCATCCCGCCTGCCGTGACGGAAGATAAGGTTCGCCACCGCATCGTAGCGCAGACCGTCAATGTGGTATTTCTCTATCCAGAAGTTTATGGAGGACTTGACGAAGCTGAGAACATGGGGCTTGCTGTAATCGAACAGCGCTGTTCCCCATTCGGAAAAGCGTTCATCATCGCGGTCGGATTC
>NZ_CAMHRZ010000087.1 GCF_946187255.1 uncultured Ruminococcus sp. | reverse complement strand
GTATGGAATTGATTTAAATTTTTGCACTTTTGGTCATATCCCTCTTGGTACTGCAAATGACTTATCTAATAGTTTAGGATTTTCTGATCATATAGATTTATCAGAGGGAAATATGGATGATTTATATTCAATTTTACTTAAATATTATTCTGTAATCATTCAGTAACCTGTATGACAGGCGAAATTGCCCGAAATCTTCACAAAGCGGCGCAAATATGCCGTTTTACAAAAAATTCACAAAAATCATTCTGTTATTAATCGATTACAATGTTGCAAAATTCGCCGTTTTCTGCTACAATTGTGAAAACGATCATTTTTTCTACGGAGGTATAAAATGGATAACAGCGAACTTGCAGAGATGATAGGGGATGCTTTCCTTTGGGATGTGGTGAGCGAATACGTCGGCAATGATATTGAGAACATAAAAAATGAACTCAGACAGCTTGGTTATATTGAGCAACCAAAAGTTGAAAAGATCACCCGTGCAGAAGTCCATGAGTCCGATGAATTCATAGTCACTGACTTTGAAGAACAGGACGGTCATCTCACCATTCATTTTGAAATGCCTGCCATCCTTAACGCAAAAGATGATAACAATGGATATCTTTTCAGAGTGACAACATACTGCAAAGGTACTTTGCGCATCCCCGATGCGGACAGCTATGACTGGGATGCCCTTGACTTCGATGATATGAACAGGTACGATATCCTCGCCCACAGCGATCTTGTAAACATACTTGATATCCAATACGAGGAAACCGAAGCAGACGATCTGACAGCATAACATTTCTATAATTATAAGCAAAAGGAGACTATCATGAGTATAACCTACAACGAAAAGGAACGCGCATTCAAGCTGCGCGCAAAGGACACCGACTATATGTTCAAGGTCATCGACGGCGATTACCTGGGACACGTTTATTACGGCAGAAAAGTCCCCGATGAGGATATGGGCTGGCTGCTGCGCTTCGATGAAAGCCCCTTCACACCCGTGAAGAACAACAGGGACAGGGCAGTATACCTCGATACCACCCCCTTTGAGTACCCCTGCTTCGGTATAGGCGACTATCGCGAAAGCGTGCTGAAAATACTGGACAGCGAGGGTATGTCCGCCTGTGACCTGCGGTATGTATCCCACAGGATATACGACGGCAAGCCCGCCCTTGAAGGTATGCCCGCAACGTTCTCCACCGAAAATAGTCCCGCACAGACGCTGGAGATCACTATGAGGGATGCCCACACAGGGCTGGAAGCTGTGCTGGTATACTCAGTGTTTGAAAAGCTGGATGTTATCACCCGTTCGGTGCGCTTTACAAATACCTCGGACAAGCCGCTGAAGCTGACCCGCGCTCTTTCTGCCTGCGTCGAGTTCGACACCGACAAATTCGATATGATAACGCTGAACGGTTCCTGGGCAAGAGAAAGGCATATAGAACGCGCACCTCTGCATCACGGCAAGCAAAGCATAGACTCCTGCCGCGGAGAATCCTCCCACCAGAACAACCCCTTTGCCGCCCTCTGCGCCCATAATGCGGATGAGGATATGGGAGAGGTGTTCGGTTTCAACTTCGTATACTCGGGAAATTTCGTGGCACAGGCAGAGGTCACACAGCATAAGAAGACCCGCTTTGTTATGGGCATAAACCCGCTGGACTTTGAATGGCTGCTGGAAAAGGGCGAGAGCTTTACCGCCCCCGAAGTAGTAATGGTGCATTCGGATGAGGGCATAGGCAAGATGTCCCGCACATTCCACGACCTTTACCGCAGTAACCTTATACGCGGCGAGTACAGGGACAAGCGCCGTCCCATACTTATAAACAACTGGGAGGCTACCTACTTCGATTTCAACACCGAAAAGCTGATAGATATAGCAAGAGAAGCCTCAAAGCTGGGTATTGAGATGCTGGTAATGGACGACGGCTGGTTCGGGCACCGAGACTATGATAATTCATCACTGGGCGACTGGTACGTCTATGAGAAGAAGCTGGAGGGCGGCTTGAAGCATCTGGTGGATGAGGTCAACAAGCTGGGAATGAAGTTCGGGCTGTGGTTCGAGCCCGAAATGGTGTCCCCCGACTCCGACCTCTTCCGCGCACACCCCGACTGGGCGATACAGATAAACGGCAGGGATATGACCCTCTGCCGTGAGCAGTATGTCCTCGACTATTCAAGAAAAGAAGTCCGCGACTATGTTTACGGCATGATGAGGAAGATACTGGACAGCGCCAATATCGAGTACATCAAGTGGGATATGAACCGCCAGCTGACAGAGGTGGGCTCAAACGCCCTGCCCCCCGAAAGACAGCGCGAGCTTTGGCACAGATACGTTCTCGGTGTTTACGACCTGATGAACAGGCTGACCACCGACTATCCCCATATACTCCTGGAAAACTGTTCGGGCGGCGGTGCAAGATTTGATGCGGGTATGCTTTACTACTCGCCGCAGATATGGTGTTCGGACGACACCGATGCCATAGAGCGCCTGAAAATACAGCACGGTACTTCGATATGCTATCCCTGTTCGGCAATGGGTGCGCATATCTCCGACTGCCCCAACCATGTGCTGGGCAGGAACACACCTTTCAGCACAAGAGGTCATGTGGCTATGGTGGGCACCTTCGGGTATGAGCTGGATGTCACCCGCATCCCGCAGGAGGACAGGGATATGATACCCGCACAGATAGAGGAATTCAAGAAGTATAACCCCCTTGTGCGCACAGGCGACCATTACCGCATAGGCAATATGTTCGAGGACAACACATGGGATGCCTGGATGTTCGTGGCAAAGGACAAGAGCGAAGCACTGTTCGAGTTCGTGCAGGTGATGGCAAGACCCAATTACCGTTCCCGCAGGATAATGCTGAAAGGACTTGATCCCGATGCGTACTATTACGAAGAAAGCGAGCCGGATATGCTGATCTCTGGTGCGGCGCTGATGAATGCGGGCATCAACTGCGCGAAGATATGGGGCGTTGACGGCATCAAGGGGGACTACTCGTCGAAAATGCTACATTTCATAAGGAAGTAAGCTATGGTACAGGGATATAACTGCATCATCGTCCTTGCGCCGCAGGGCGACAGATGGCTGATGTGCAAACGGAGAAAAGACCCCTACAAGGGGCTGTACAATCTGGTGGGAGGAAAGATAGAACAGGGCGAGGACGGCGAGACTGCCGCCTACCGCGAACTATTTGAAGAGACTTCCCTCTCCCGCGATAAGATAAAGCTGGAACGGCTGATGACCTTTGACTACCCTATGGACGGGTGTTATGTGGAGGTGTGGGCAGGTCAGCTGAAAGAATATACGGAAGTCAGCGGCGATGAGAACGAGCTGGTATGGCTGCCCCTCACCGAGGATTTCTTTGATATGAAGAAATATGCAGGCGAGGGGAATATCGGGCATATGCTGGAGATTTTGAAGCTGCACACGGAACGGTATTCAATTCATAATTCATAATGCATAATTCATAATTATTGGCAGGGGCGGGAAGTTGGCTGCGCGGAAACAATGAAGCGCGGAAACAAACAAGCGCTAATCACAAACTATAGCGTGAAGCGAGCTTTGGGTCAAGCCTTTCGCGAAAGGCTTGCAGGAGTTTGAGGGCGGCGCCCTCAATCACCGAAGTGCGAAACCAAAATGCACAGCGAACCATAAAAGCAAAACAAAGCTGCGTTCGATAAGCACAGCAAACTAACGCCTAAAAAAGCGCGGCAATAAACAAAACCATGAGCGTGGACAAACGACCGTCCACGCTCTTTCTTTCCGCGTAAATACATTGCCGCGCGTCCACCAGCGAGGACAGCGAAGCGTCTCCGAGCGGTTGACAATCAGCTTTGCTGATTGTGCGCACTCCAAAACGATAAAAGCAAGGGCATTCGCAGGAATGAGTCCGCCCCTTTCCCAAACGTCGCTCCCAAACGACCTACCACAAGCAAATGCCACAGCAAACCACACCCTACACAGTTTATTCATTGACACCACACCGAAATCGTGGTATTATATACTATGGCAACTAAATTTGCGGAAGGAAGATAGTATGGTTTATACCGACTTTACATTTGAGTCCCTGGGGGACGGCATAGAGATATGTATCTCCGACGAACACCGCTTCGGTACGGATGCTTTTCTGCTGGCGGACTTTGCTAACGCCCGCCATAAGGACGTGTGCGCCGATTTCTGTACAGGCAGCGGCATCATCGCCATGCTGCTGTATAAGAATTATAAGCCGAAACTCACCTACGCCCTGGAGATACAGGAAAAAGCTCACGAACAGCTGAAAGTATCGCTGGAAAGATCGGGTATAGACAGCATCATCCCCGTACTGGGAGACCTGAAAGACTGGCGGGCGGATAAGCCCATCGACCTCATCACCTGCAACCCGCCCTATAAGATAAACAATACGGGCGAGAAAAATGACAGCGAAGCTGTCTCCATCGCAAGGCATGAGATGATGTGTACCATAGACGACGTGTGCAGGGCGGCAAAAATGAACCTGCGGTACGGCGGACGGCTTTGTGTATGCAACCGCCCCGAAAGACTTTGCGATATAATGACTGCTATGCGCAATAACAATATCGAACCAAAGCGCCTGCGCACCGTCCACAAAAACCCCAACTGCCCTCCCTGGCTTATACTCGTGGAAGGCAGATGCGGCGGAAACAATTTCATACAGATAGAAAAACCTCTCTATGTCCGTTCGGCTGACGGCGGACTTTCTGAGGAGATGAACAGGATATACCATCTTGACGGAGGAAAAGTATGAGTGCGTTCGTAAAAGTGCCTGCGGATAAATACGCGGAGTATACGGCTTTCGCACAGGCTGTGCCTTTTGGCAGAGTGTATCCGCTTTCGATGACCGAGGGCAGACAGTCGGGGGATATCTTCACCGACGGCAGGGCTGTATTATTCTGGCATTACTGCGGCTTTGCATATATTTCGGGGGAAGCGGACGATGCTTTTATAGATGAAGTGAAAAAGCTGATGCAGAACGGCGAAAGACGGCTTGTATTATTTGCGGACGAAAAAACAGCAGGATATTTCGGCGAGGGCTTTGATATCTCACGCAGGCTGTTCTTTGAATACCCCGAGGACAAGCCAGCGCCCGCACTGCCGCCTCTGCCCGAAGGCTTTGATATGCGGCTGATGTTCGGAGATATCATTTCGCATATCGAGGGGCGTATAACCCCTGCATTTTCGTGGGAAGACCCTGCAAACTTTATTTCACAGGGTGTCGGCTTCTGCGTGACGCACAGCGGCAAACCCTGTGCGTGGTCATTTTCGGCGGCAGTCGGCGGGGACGAGACTGATATAGGCGTTGAGACTGATGAGAACTTCCGCAGACAAGGACTTTCCCATGCGGCGGCGGCAATGATGACCGCTTGTGTCCTTGAACACGGAAGAAAACCCGTTTGGGCTTGTCATGAGGGCAACAAGGCTTCCGCAGGGCTGGCGGAAAAGCTGGGCTTTGTGAAAACGGCAGAATGTTTCACGGTACATATATAATGAAGAGGTACAGATATTATGAAGATACTTGGAATTGAAAGCAGCTGCGATGAAACTGCCATGTCCGTCACCGAAGACGGCAGAAAGGTACTTTCAAACATCGTGGCTTCACAGATAGACGAGCACAGGCTTTACGGCGGTGTTGTGCCCGAGATCGCTTCCCGCAGGCACGCGGAGAACATCTCTTGGGTGGCAAAGGCGGCGCTGGAGGAAGCCGGCTGCACAATGGATGACATAGACGCGGTGGCAGTCACCTACGCGCCCGGACTTATCGGAGCACTGCTGGTGGGTGTCAGCTTTGCAAAGGGGCTCGCCATGAGCGCCAAAAAGCCCCTTGTTCCCGTACATCATATCGCGGGGCATATCGCATCGAACTACATATCCCACCCCGACCTTGAACCGCCCTATCTCTGTCTGGTGGCATCTGGCGGGCATTCGCATATAGTCGAGGTAAGGGACTACACCCATTACCACGTTGTAGGCAGGACGCGGGACGATGCGGCAGGAGAATGCTTTGACAAGGTGGCAAGGACACTGGGGTATGAATATCCCGGCGGAAAGTTCATCGATGCGGCGGCAAAGCTGGGCGACCCCAAGGCTTACGAACTGCCGAAGCCCAGGGTACAGGGCAGCGAATACGACCTCAGCTTTTCAGGACTGAAAACAGCGGTGATAAACCTCGTCCACAACGCCGAGCAAAAGGGCGTGCCCATAGACCGTGAGGGTATGGCAGCATCTTTCCAGGCAACGGTGGCGAAAGCTCTGGTGGACAAGACAATGCTGGCAGCGGAGCATCTCGGATACAAGACCATAGGTCTGGCGGGCGGAGTTTCCGCAAATTCGGGCGTAAGGGAGCTTTTACAGAAGGAATGCGACAAGCGCGGCTTCAAGGTATATATGCCCGAGCTTAAATACTGCGGCGACAACGGCGCGATGATATCCTGTCAGGGGTACTACGACTTCCTTGCAGGCAAACGCGCAGACGAAAGTCTCAACGGCATCGCCACCCTTTCGCTGGATGCCATAAGTGTATGATATATTTTACGGACTGCGGAGCTTATTGAGGGAAACCTTTCTGATATAGGCTGCTTACAGCGTACACAGGACAGCCAAATCGATCATTTCTTCCCTACTTTTCAAACTGGTGTGAATGGATATTTATCATAGGATTCCCAACGATGAAGTCGATAGACTGAAAAACGCTGTAATAGCGTAGAGTTTTGACTCTGAAAGTCGATATTTGTGACCGAAATGTCGAGGATACGTTTTATATGAAATAATGAATCCCGAAGCTGACTTTTGTGGTTGGCTTCGGGATTGTTTTCAAATATTCATTATATTCTTACTTAGTCACGACTCGTTAAGGATATCAAGTCTTTTCTGAATTGCTCTAAAAATGTGCTTGCAGCCTTTGTGAATACAGGATAGCGTTTCCAGATGAAATAGCTGACTGCCTCCATGCGCGGTTCAAAAGGTCGGAAACACAGGCAGCTGTCACCACTGACGTTGATCAGTTTATCCAGTGAGATAGCACTGCCGATGCCTTCATTCACCATGACGGAAGCGTTGTAGATCAGATTATACTCAGCTACAATATTAGCATCAGGTGCCTGTTCTGCGATCAGTTCAGATAGCATTGTGCTGTGATTCGGCTGGCGTGGAATGATCAGATCAAGTCCTGCAATATCTGCAACTGTAATGGTTTCCTTCTTCGCAAGCGGCTCGTCACGGCGCATCAGTACGCCCCATGTATCGTGCAAAGGTATCTCAATGGCTTCGTATTTGGTTCGGTCTACATTCCCGAAAATCAGCCCGAAATCCATCAGCCCATGTTCGAGCTTTTCCATGACATCAGTGCCGTTGCCGCTGAAAAAGCTGTAATGAATATTGGGATAATCTTTTCTCAGCTTGTGTGCGGTATCTGCGATCAGTTTGATCGCATAAGTCTCGCCTGCGCCGATATAAACAGTGCCGGATACATTGTCATTGCTCTGCCTGACCTCCTGCTCGGTTTTATCCATAAGCTCCACGATCTCCTCGGCACGCTTGCGGAGTATCATGCCCTCCTCGGTCAGTGTAACGCCTTTATTGGAACGGATCAGGAGAGGCTTTCCAAGCTCATCTTCCAATTCCTTCAACTGACGTGACAGCGTCGGCTGTGAAAGATAAAGCCGTTCTGCCGCAGTAGAAAAGCTCTGTTCTCTTGCGACCGCAAGAAAATATCTGAGTACACGAATATCCATACACTCCGCCTCCTTTTCTATATCATATTACATATCACTATAACTGTCAAGCATAGCGAACTATTCAATATAGGTATTTGCTATTTACAGATGACCATGTTATAATGAATACAACAAGAAAGTCGGGGGTGAGCCTATGAAAGAAAGTATCAGGCAAAATCTGATCGATGCCGGTTGTGATGATGTATTTATCGAGCAATTCGATACCTGTTCAGGTGACATAAAACTATGCGAGAAAATGCTTGCCGCTCACAGAAGAGAGCTGCTCGATGAGATACATAATAAGGAACGGTGCATAAGCTGCCTTGATTATCTGGTGTTCATGATGAAGAAGGAGGGCTTCCTATGAAACTGATAGAGATCATTATTTCAATATTGATAGGGTTGATGAGTTCCGCTTGCGGAGCTCCTGTATCAAGCGGCTCGGGATCAAATACCTCAGATGTAATGGAGATTTCACAAATGGAGATCATAATAGATGTAAACGATAATAAACTGACAGCCGCACTTGCAGACAGTACCGCCGCAAAAGAGCTTGCAGCAAAGCTGAAAGCAGAGCCGATCACCGTTACGCTGAATGAATACGGCGGATTTGAAAAGGTCGGCAAGCTGCCGTGGTCTCTCACTAAAACCGATGAACAACTATCAACAGAACCGGGCGACATCATGCTCTATCAGGGTAATCAGATGACGATATTCTATAACTCTAATTCGTGGAGCTACACAAAGCTTGGACATATTGAGAATACGACACAGGAAGAATTAAAAGCATTATTCGGTGAGGGCGATGTGACTGTCACGCTCTCGCTGAAAGAATGATCAGGAGGAAACATCATGAAGAAAGTGCTTGTCATATCATCAAGTCTGCGAAAGAACTCAAACTCCGAACAGCTTGCGGTTTCCTTTGCAGAGGGCGCAAAGTCAGCAGGACATGAGGTGGAGCTTGTATCTCTGCAAAACAAGGAGATCAGGTTCTGTGTAGGCTGTCTTGCCTGTCAGAAAACACAGCGGTGCTTTATGCACGATGATGCAGATGCGATCCGTGAGAAGATGCTTCACGCCGATGTGCTTGTGTTTGCAACGCCGATCTATTACTACGAAATGAGCGGTATCCTGAAAACCATGCTCGACAGAGCAAATCCGCTGTATCCATCTGACTATCAGTTCCGTGAGGTATATGCCCTTGCAGCGGCAGCCGAAGATGAGGAACACGTTCCCGAAAAGGCTTTTTCAGGCATTGAGGGCTGGGTGGACTGCTTTGAAAAGGCAAAACTGGTCGGTACGCTGTTCTGCGGCGGTGTTACAGCTGTCGGAGAAATAAAAGATAACCCGAAACTGAAAGAAGCCTATGATATGGGCAGAAATATCTGAGGAGGTACTGAACATGAAAGAAGAAATGCTTACTTTAACTACCGAATGGGACAAGACTTTCCCGAAGTCCGATAAGGTTGACCACAAGAAGGTCACTTTCCATAATCGTTACGGCATTACACTTGCCGCTGATATGTATATCCCGAAGGGTGCAGAGGGCAAGCTCCCTGCGATTGCTGTCAGCGGGCCCTTCGGTGCTGTCAAGGAGCAGTGCAGCGGTCTGTATGCGCAGACACTGGCAGAGCGTGGTTTTCTGACCATCGCCTTTGATCCTTCTTTTACAGGTGAAAGCGGCGGACAGCCGAGATATATGGCTTCTCCCGACATCAACACCGAAGATTTCTCCGCAGCCGTTGACTTCCTCTCGGTGCAGGACAATGTCGATCCTGAGCGAATCGGTATCCTCGGCATCTGCGGTTGGGGCGGTATGGCGATCAATGCGGCGGCTATGGATACCCGTATCAAGGCAACTGTCGCTTCTACGATGTATGATATGACAAGAGTCGCTTCAAAGGGATATTTTGATTCTGAGGACAGCGAGGAGAAAAGATATGCGAGCAAGGTGGCTATGAATACCCAGCGTACAAAGGATTATGCAAGCGGTGAATATGTCCGCGCAGGCGGTGTTGTTGATCCTCTGCCCGATGATGCACCATATTTCGTCAAGGACTATCACGCATATTACAAGACCGAGAGAGGCTATCACCCTCGTTCTCTCAACTCCAACAGCGGTTGGAACGTGATTGGCTGTATGTCGTTTATCAATATGCCGATATTGCAGTACAGCAACGAGATACGCTCCGCTGTGCTGATCGTTCACGGTGAAAAGGCTCACTCCTGTTATTTCGGCAGGGACGCTTACGAGAATATGACGAAGGACAGCAAATACACCGATAACAAGGAACTTCTCATTATTGAGGGAGCTTCTCATACCGATCTGTATGACGGCGGTGAAAAGAAGGTCATTCCGTTTGACAAGCTGGAGAGCTTTTTCAAGGAGAATATGTAATTATTCACATGAAGTATAAAATACCGGGTGGTGGATGTAATGAAAGCACTGAAAAAATGCGGGAAAGTCTTGCTTATTATTGTAATAGTTCTTGTTGTGATACTCATGATCGGCTTGCTGTTCCTGAAATTCTATCCTCCCATCGGTGATGCTCCGGGCAAAGACGAGCAGAAGGAATACGCCGACAAGACCGACCTGTATTATGATAAGCAATTCCATAACGAGAATAATTTTACAGTAATGACAGGAGATCAGGACGAAAAAAGCAGCAAGACGGTTCCCGATAAAAAACTCCCTGCCGAGAAGATCGAGAGCATAGAGCGAGCTGCTGACGGAGAACTGAAAATAACATGGCTCGGTCATTCCACCTCTCTTATTCAGCTTGGAGATAAGAATATCTTTATTGATCCCGTGCTGAGTGACCGTTCATCGCCTGTGGGCTTTGCAGGACCGGAACGTTTTTCGGAGCTTGCCCTTGAAATAGAGAACGTCCCCGATATTGATGTGCTTTTCATCTCACACGACCATTACGATCATCTCGATTACAATGTCATCAAGGCGATAGACGGCAGAGTAAGTCACTATGTTGTGCCGCTTGGCATTGACGTGATACTGAAAGGCTGGGGCGTTGATGAGAGCAAGCTGCACCCATTGTACTGGTGGGAGAGCATCGAGCTTGACGGAATTACATATACGCTCACTCCCGCACAGCACTACACAGGCAGAAATCCGCTTAAAATGAATGTCACCTTATGGGGCGGACTGCATATCAAAAACAGCGAACACAGCGTATATTATTCGGGAGACACCGGTTATTATGATGTGTTTGAACAGGTCTACGAACGATTTGGTGAAACAGAGCTTATGCTTGCAGATTCGGGACAGTATGACAGCGGCTGGGCAGAAACGCATATGTTCCCCGAACAGACCGTGCAGGCAGCAAAGGACGCTCATGCAAAGTGGCTGATACCTGTGCATTGGGGAGCGTTCGTCCTTTCAAATCACTCATGGTACGATCCGCCCGAAAGAGCTGTCAAGGCTGCCGAAGAACAGGGCGTGAGCCTTGCGACACCGAGGTTGGGGCAGACTGTAAACTATGACGATATTTCTTCTTTCAATGAGCATTGGTGGGAGGAATATAAATAATATATCGGAGGAAACAGCTATGACAACATCAACTCAGGAATTGCAAAAATTTCTCGACTTCATGAACAGCGGCAGTCAGGTCACAGCTGAATGCGGTGTTCATCAGACAATGCACAGGCTCAGTCAGGAAGCTATCCGTATCACAATGGAGATCAATAACCGCTATCATACTCCCGATGAGATCAATGCGCTTATGTCGGAGCTTATCGGAGAGCCTGTTGAGGTCGGGCTGTTTCCTCCGTTTTACACTGACTGCGGAAAGAATATTCATCTCGGCAAGGGTGTGTTCATCAATGCAGGCTGTAAGTTTCAGGATCAGGGCGGTATCTGGATCGGTGACGGTGCGCTGATTGGTCACAACACGGTGCTTGCCACGCTGAACCACGGACTTCTGCCCGAAGAACGTCAGGATCTGATACCGAAGCCAATTCATATCGGCAGGAACGTGTGGATAGGTTCAAATTCGACTGTCCTTGCAGGCGTGACGATCGGAGATAATGCAGTCATCGGTGCAGGCTCGGTAGTAACAAAGGATATTCCCGAAAACATGATAGCCGTGGGAAGTCCTGCGAGAGTTATAAGGAGTATATTTGACCAAGTAACTCAATTCAGCAAGCAGAAACAACTTTGATCTTTATATTCTTTTGACATAAAACCTATCGAGGCGATGATGCGGGAAATTGTGGAGTACTGCTGTAAGAAAGCTGCGCGAGAATCCCGACTTCGATATAAACACTCTGGATGAACCTTATGTGTGGAACAGACGCTCTATTACTAATTTACTTGACAACCCTGTATATCTCGGGCATACTTATACGCATCAATCGGGGAAGGCTTCTTACAGAACGAATACGAAGGTCATGTATCCGTCGGATCAGCAGTTTGAGTTTCTGAACACGCATGAACCGTTAGTTGATGCCGATACATGGAACACCGTTCAGCGCAGAAAGGCGGACCGACCCAAAATGAACAGACAGAGTGAAGTTGACAGTTTTTCGGGACTTCTGTTCTGCGGAGACTGCGG
>NZ_CAMHRZ010000086.1 GCF_946187255.1 uncultured Ruminococcus sp. | reverse complement strand
CTTGACAAAGCGGCAAAAATGCTGTATTATTATATATGTATAAATATAAGGAATGTATATAGTAAACTCACAAATCGTTCACAGCAGTCGTTCGGGTGGGTGTTTGCTATTCATCTTATATATAATGAAAAAGAACTGAAAGGAGAACAATTATGCCTAATTGTCCCGAATGTAATTTTCCTTATGAAGAAGGTCAGCGCTTTTGCAATACCTGCGGCGCTAAACTCCCTGTAATAGTTCAGCAGAAGATATGCCCCGTTTGCGGAAATACTCTGCTTGAAAAGACTAAGGTGTGCAATATATGCGGTACCCCCGTGAGTGCGCCCGAGGATACCACCGCTGCTGAGGAGCTTGCAAGACAGAAGGAAGCTCTTAAAAATCCTACGATGGACGCTGTTGATATCCCTGTTATCACAGATGATATGCTTGTCAACGAGGAACCGAACAAGGCTGATATGCCCACTATGGACAGTATATTCATGCCGGGTCAGCAGGCTGCGAAAAAGCCGGTACAGATAGCTAAGCCCCAGAATGACCCCATTCCTCAGCCTTCCGTTGTTCAGCCGATAAATCCTGCACAGCAGAATAATCAGTATGGGCAGATGAATCAGCCGCAGAACAATTTCCAGCAGAACAATCAGTATGCGCAGGTGAACCAGCCGCAGAATAATTATCAGCAGAATAATCAGTACGCGCAGGTGAACCAGCCGCAGAATAATTTCCAGCAGAATAACCAGTACGGGCAGGTAAATCAGCCCCAGAATAACTTCCAGCCCCAGAACCAGTATCCGCAGAACGATCAGCCTGTGATACAGGGCGGCATGAACAATAATTATCAGCAGCCCAATAATATGCCTGTTAATAACAATATGCCCGCAAACAATCAGCCCGGAGTTACCCCCGGCAAGAGTGCAGGCAATATCGTGCCTATCATACTTATCGCGGCGATAGTTGTGGTTATACTGGTGGATGTCTTCGTTGTATTCAGAAAGCAGCTGTTCGGCAAGAATGACGAGGCTTCAAAGAAGAGCAATACAGCGGTCATCACAATGGCGGATGATATTTGATAACGATCATCGGAGCATGAAAATGCTCCGATTTTTATACTATCCCGATGATGATATATTGCTGTATCATCGGGGGCATAAAGAAAAGGAGCAGGAAAATGTTTTACATAAACCGTATGGGATGCTGCTGCCGTCATGACGGAGATTTTGTGCATGATCAGCCGAGAGGGTGCGAAGGGTACCTTATGCTGTTTGTCAAGACAAAGGCAGTGTTTGAGATAAACGGTGAGAGCTTCCAGGTGGAGCCAAATACTTTTTTTATCTACAACAAGAATTCTCCGCAGTGTTACCGCGCCTGTGAGGACGAGTATGTCAATGACTGGATACAGTTCGGATGCAGTGAGGACATATCTTCGGGGATAGATATCAGCTTTGATACTCCCGTTTATATAGGTGAGTCTATAGATGTTTCGGGATATTACAGGCTCATCGCGGACTGCTATTACAGGCGGAACAATCTGCAAACGGCGGGTTTTCTGATAAAGGCGCTGCTGACGGAGGTATTTTCGGGCAGCAACAGGCAGGAAGAATCGGGCATCGCCCATTACCGTGAACTTCTTGATCTGCGCAGGCGGATATACGCACAGCCATCGGAGGAATGGAGCATAGAAAAAATGGCTCAGCAGATAAACGTAAGTGAGCCATATCTTCATCTGCTGTACAAAAAAGCCTTCGGAGTGACCTGCAATGCGGATGTTATCAACAGCAGGATAGAATCCGCAAAGCATTATCTTGCCTACACCAACAGAACGGTGGAGGATATCGCATTCTCCTGCGGATACAAGAACTCAGTGCATTTTTCCAGGCAGTTCAAGCAGACAGAGGGCTTTTCTCCCAGCGAATGGCGCAAAAAGAATTCGGTGGTATGATCTGTCATAGTAAAGAAATACTAATTAAAAACCCCGAAGTGTATCGCACTTCGGGGCATAACTTATGTATTGATATCTGTTATGTTTATTCTTCTTCCTCGATCGGAACATAGCAGTCGTTGAACATCAGCAGATCCCAGTAGTTATCGGTGCCGTCATTGAAACTGCTGAGTGAGAGGTACTTCATATCGGGGTCGAGTATGATCGCCCTGTGTTCCTGTGAACTTATCCAGCTGTCAAAAACTTCCTTTACGGAAGTACCGCCCTTTGCGATATTCTCGCCGCTCCTCCACCATATCAGTCCTGCTTTGCTTACAGCAGTGGTGTAAGAGCTTTCCTTTTCGTCGGGGCGGGTGTGATCGAATTTCTGTGCCAGTTCCTCAGCCCTTGTGGCACTTGCCGCATCAAGCTCGTCAAGACCGTAAACAGGCGGCATATCGTACCTTGCCCTTACCTCGTTGACATATCCCAGCATTTCCTCTGTCATTGCAGATATACCCTCGTTTGAGGTGGCTGCCGCACCGTAATCCACAGGCGGCTCCATCGGTTCAAGTGTCACCTTGTCCGCATCTATGACTATATCGGGGTTTTTATACTTGTCGCTGTAACCGTAGGGTACCAGCTCTTCGCCGTTGATATACAGCACATAACTCCATGAAGTGAGAAGTATATCATCCCTCAGCCTGAATACATTGTAGAAAAGTCCGTCATCCTTGCCTTCGGCGTAAAAACCGCTTTCATCGGCGGTTATTTTTATGGTAGAGCCTGTGCTCTCTTTTATGGTGCAGCTGTCGGTGTAATTGCCGTCCTTGTCTTTTATCCTGTACTGACCCTTTGCGGTGCATTCAACTGTATAATCGTCGGTCAGCTTGTAGGATGAGAAGGAAGTAGCCTTGTATTCAACAGGGCTGCTGTCAAAATACAGCTTGCCGTCTTTCAGCTCCACCATGTGCTTTTTGTAGATAAATCCCGATGCAGGCACATCGCCTCTTTTTATCTCAAGGTTTCCGCCCTCCAGCGAAAAGAAAATATCCTCGCCGTTATCGTCCTTTACGGTTATACCGTTTGTATTGCTGCCGTTTTCCATGAACGAGTAGGTACCCGCAGGGTCAGCGAATATCACGTTGCCGTCAAAGTCCACCGCACCGCAGGAAAGTTCGGGTATCTCGGCAGAAAGTATAACAGTCTCGCGTTCGTCTTTGTCAGATGAGCCGTCCGATGAACTGCTCACGGAGTTTTTGCTGTCTGCTTTGCTGTCGATATTCAGTGCAGGGTCTTTTTTCTTTTCAGCAATAAGTATACCCGCACCCAGTGCAAGCACAACACACAGGCAAGTAATATTTTTTATGTTTGCTATCTTTTTTAAATTCATTATGTCTTCCTTCTATCTTTTAATTGCTGTGTTTCCGAAAATAATAATATATATTATACTCCCTTGCCGCTGATTTGTCAAGTGAGCGTTTTCCCATGAAATCTGCATAAAAATGACTTGTATATTTCTACAAAGGCACCTTCTTTTAAAGCATGGTTTGTATTGCAATTTGTTTAGATTTGTGTTATAATTAATGAAATAAATCCATTTTTTTGTGTATTGCTGTAAGAATGGTATGTTTGCATGAAGGAGGCGAAAGTCTTGTCGGTAAATGTGGATATAGGTATAAATGCTGATGATTATTCTCGGCTGGTACATTTTGTCAAATCCTGTTACGGGATAGACCTGGAAAACAAGCAGTTCATTGTGCAGTCAAGACTTGCGAATTACCTTGCAGACAGCGGTTTCAGCAATTTTTCCGAGTATCTTGATGCGGTGATGGATGACAGATCGGGCAGAGAAGCCGCAAACCTGATAAACCGCCTTACTACAAATCATACCTACTTCATGCGTGAGTCTGAGCATTTCGATCACTTTCGTCAGGTATTTCTCCCGCAGGCGGAAAAGAGTGTTAATGACCATGATCTGAGGATATGGTCGGCGGGCTGTTCCTTTGGCAACGAACCTTATAATCTTGCAATGTGCCTTGATGAATACTTCGGTCTCAGCCGCAGGCAATGGGATCTTAAAATACTTGCGACGGATATATCCTTCAACGCGCTGAGACAGGCGCAGAGGGGCGTGTATACTTCAAAAGCCCTTGAAAAGCTGCCCGAAGAGTGGGTCAGCAGATACTTTGATATGACATCTCACGGGCTGTATCAGGTAAAAGACCGTATCCGCAGCAATGTTGTATTCAAGTACCATAATCTTATGGAGGAAATAAATTTCAAGAAAAAGTTCGACCTTATCCTTTGCCGCAATGTCATGATCTATTTTGATGATCTGACAAAATCACAGCTGTGCAAAAGATTTTATGAAGCTACCGAAGAAGGCGGTTATCTTTATATCGGTCATGCAGAGTCCGCACCTGCGGATATGCCGTATATAAAACAGCAGCCTGCGGTATACCGTAAGATAACGGAGGTGAGCGGCAAATGACAGTATATCTGATATCAGATAATTATAATTATGCAGAGATGCTTTCATCACAGCTCAAGACGATGCTGCCTGCCTCTTTCATCGTGGAAACAGGTAAGATTTCTGCGGCTAAAAAAATGATAAGGAACCATAAGCCTTCCGCACTGGTGCTGGATATAGATTCTATGCAGGGAATGGATGCAGCTGATTATATAAAGGAACTTTGTCCCAGATATCATATCCCGATAATAGTTATCACTGCGGGAAGAAGTTCGCATTCAAAACTGATATCCGCAGGCGCACTCGATGTCATAACAGTGCCGTCGGGTGAAAAAGGCAAGGAAAAGCTGCTTTCTCAGCTGACTACCAGCATAAAGGGCAGCGCCAAAGTTATAAGACATACCCATAATATGCCCGGCGGAGAATCTTCTGTCATAGTTATAGGCGGTTCAACGGGCAGCACAAATGCTTTGCCCGTAGTGCTGAAAGGCTTGCCCGAAGACTGCCCGCCAGTGGTATGTGTATTGCACATGCCCGAAGGCTATACAAAGCTGTATGCTTCACAGCTGAATGCTTCACTGCCGCTGGATGTGGTGGAAGCAGTGACAGGCACTTACCTCAAACGGGGTATGGTAGTCATCGCGGCAGGCGGAAGACATCTGAGACTTTTCCGTGACAGGAAGGGCTACTTTATCAACAGCGAACAGGGCGTCAAAGTCAACGGACACTGCCCGTCGGTGGATGTGCTTTTCAGTTCGGCGGCATACTGTGCAAAAAGTGACGCTTTGGGAGTGATACTGACGGGTATGGGCAGCGACGGCGCAAAGGGTATGCTGGATATGCGCAAGATGGGCGCTTATAATATCGCTGAGGCGGAAAGCACAGCGGTGGTGTACGGTATGCCAAAGGCTGCCAAGGAAAACGGTGCGGCAAATATAAGTCTGCCGCTTTATGAGATAGCAGGGCATATCGTTACTAAGCTGAAATTGAAGTGAGGATATGCGTCAGGAGGTGAACGGCTTGCAGGACAGCGATAATAAGTATCTTTTATTCTCCGTTGGCGGAAAACAGTTTTGTATCAGCTTTTCGGACGTACTGCTGATAATTGCGGCACAGGAAGCAAGGCGGATACCCGATTTTCCCGACTACGTCGAAGGTACCATAGTCAACGAGGGAAAGACCGTGACGGTCATCGACCTGCGCAAAAGGTTCGGCTATGAAGACAGCGGGAATAACGGACATGAGTGTATAATAATATGCGACGGCGAAAAAAGTCTGGGGCTCCACTGCGATAATATCATAAATTTCGTGGAAAAAGCACCCGATGAGATACAGCCGCCCCCCGATGTGAATGAACAGGTCAACGCAAGATTTATCAGCGGTACTTTCCTTGTGGAGGGTGAGCCGTGCTATGTCCTGACACCCGAGCTGATAGTGCGCCCCGATGACGAGGAGAAGCTGGCAAATTTAACAGAATGACAGCCAGATCGTTGAGGACACGTTTGATATGAAATAATAGATCCCGAAGCCGACTTGTGGTGTCAGCTTCGGGATCTTTTTGTAATATGCATGAAGTGTGGTATTCGGTGATATAGATCTGCCTTTCGTTGCGATTTGCCTTAACCTTTCCCGGCGCATCAAATGCCTTATTTCCGATCCTGAGCAAATTCTTTCAGGCTTTTTGATAATCTCCTGCAAGACTCAGCGTCACCATGCCCTACTTTCTCATAGCCTTCATTTCTTTCTTTCGCTCATACATTCTCTGGTCTGCACGCTTGAAAATATCATCGGCACAGCTGTCGGTGCTATTGTCATACATCGCATACCCCAGCGAAGCGGAGATCTTTTCCCAGGGCTGCAGGCTGTCGTCAGAAGCCATCGTTTCCAGGCTTTTGTTGAATTCCATTGTGAGCTTCTCTATGTTATTGTAATCCGCACCGCGAAGTATAACGGCAAATTCATCGCCGCCGATACGGAAAACGGGAGAATGATCAAAGATCTGACATACCAGCCCGCACAGACGCTTGATCGCCTCGTTGCCGTATTCATGACCATAGGTATCGTTGATGACTTTCAGGAAATTCAGGTCTATCATTGCTATCCCGCAGGCTCTCATGCCGATCTTTATCTCGCCGTCAAGGCGCTGTTTCTCCTTGTCGTATGCCAGTTTGTTGCGGACCCCCGTAAGCGCGTCAATGTATGCCAGCTCGTGCATATCGTCAGCGCGCTGTCTTGCGGAGCTTAACAGTTCGCGGGTCTGCGTCAGATTGTCAATATACCTGTCGATATCCTTTTCCATCTGCACCATAGAGTTGAGCAGTATCTCGATCTCATCGCCTGTACTGATCTTCAAAGCGCCGAATTCACTGTGAGAAACGTTAAACTCCTTATGACCGTACTGCCCCGCCGCCTGCGAAAGCATATTTATCGGCTTGACGATACTGCGTTTTACATAAAGGATAGCAACAACACATATTACGGCTGTAAGTACCATCAGCAGTCCTGCCAGAACAAGAAGGAAGTTTTTTACCTTGGCGAGTATCTCGTTCATGCTCAAATCGACCGCCGCGAAACAGACGACCTCTCCTTTGCTGTTATATATCGGAGCACATGAGGTAACTACCCAGCCGTATTCGGGCGTGTCGGTAATAAATGCGGGAAAGCCCTGTGTGAGATCGTCGAGATACGGATAACAGACCTCCTCGACCTGATCAAAGCGACCCGGTGTAACGATATCCTCATACGCTGCGTCAACGATATAGACGCAGGTCTTGTCCTCAGGAACTACACAAAGCGTATAAACGCAATCGACCTCGCTGATGTCCTGTATACTGCGCAGTTCATCTCTTGCCGCTATATAGTCAGGATCCTCTGTAAGAAACATGAAACGATCGGCATAAGCGTCAAATCCCGGATCGTCCTGATGTACGTTATCCATCTTGTTGTCAGCGGAACGGTAAAGCTCCATTACTTTTTTTGTGACACGCTCCAGCCTGTCACCGTCCACAGTCACCGAGACTGTGCCCGCCATAGAATTGGCTGTAACGCTGTATTCACTGTCCATCATTTTACGGACGACCAAAGCGCTGACGCATATACAGGTCACGATAAGCAAAATCGCAACTGATACTACCAGCATGATTATTTTTTTGCCCAAAGAACGTTTCATAAGACAGTCACCTCTGATATTTCGGAGGACACCCGAGTGAGTGCGGGTATTCGTATGTAATAGTATACATACTTATTATACCATACATTTAAGAATTTTTCAATATATTTTTAATTATTCTGGAAATGTTATTATTTAATATTTTTAAGATATTTTTTTCGGGCTGAACGGAGGAGGATCGAATTTGCGGGCGGTCAAATTATCGCATTTTTCAACGTATGATATGGTTTGTGGTAAATTTTTGTGAAGTATGTATGATAACGGCGGCTGAACAGGTTTGCAGATTGTGCAGTTATATAAAATGTAAGTGATGTTATATAATTTCATTGACAAGTTATTGAAGATGTGCTATACTGTTTTCAATGGAAAGGGGTGAGATCATGAATAAAAGTGTGTACAGTCTGGTGCTGGCGGACGAGGTAGTTGAAGCTATCGACCGTATGGCATATTCGATGAATACCAGCAGATCAAATCTGATAAATCAGATACTGGCGGAAAGGGTAAGCCTTATGACGCCCGAGATGCGTATGAGGGAGATATTCCGTGAGATAGAACAGCTCATGGATCAGAGGTTTTTGTTCATCGATCAGCCTTCCGATTCTATGATAGCCATAAAAAGCCCCGTGAGATACAAATACAAGCCCACACTGAGGTACAGCCTGGAGCTGAGCCGCGATATGCAGGGCAAGGTGGGAAGACTGAAAGTCTCCTTCCGTACAAAGAGCGAACAGCTTATCTCGGCGGCGGCGGACTTTTTTGAACTGTGGAAGCGGGCAGAGGATGTATGTCTCAAAAAGGTGTTCCCCGACGGAGTACCTGCACAGGCGGAAAACGGCAGGTATACCAGAGACTTCTATTCACCGCTGGCTGAAAAGCTGACAGATAACGAGATAGCAAATGCTGTGGCAGGATATATACGGCTGATGGACAGCTGTATACAAAAGTATTTTGACGGTCTTACCGCAGGCAGAGACTATTCCGATGAGATAGGTTCGGCGTATGCGGCTTATGTGCGGACTGTCACGGCAGTGATATAGTGCGGTGATAGTATGAGCAGGAAAAAGAAGATAGCGGGCGCGGTAATACTTGTGATTATTACCGCAGCGGTGATAGCATTCTTTTCGCTGACCACAAAGGCGGAACGGCGGTTCGGCATAAGTATACCCGATACACCTTCGACCGATGTGATAGGTTTTGTATACGATGTGCGCAGCGACCTTATAATAAATATCCCCGATGATTACATCAATGAGCTGAGTGAGAGTTTTCCGACCTACGATGAGGTTGTGGAAAAACTGGGCGAGCCCAGCGGAAAGTACGGCTTTGGGATATGCAGGGCATACTGGCGGATCGGCGAAAGAAAATACGCCGAATATGTTTTCATTGGCGATGCACCCTATCTGCAAATACGGGAATACTGATAAGCTAAAAGGAGTACTGTATGGATAAAGAAAAAGTAAGAGTTATCAAAATAAGTAAAGAGGCACTGTTTGAATATATCTATGAAAATTTTATCGCAAATCAGGATAAGTATTTAGATGTAGACAAGACTGAAGTATCTGATTATTTTGATATCGATTATGAGAATGGGAATTTTATATTCTGTGCAATAAGATTCGAAGATGAAGACGGAAATTTCCTTTCAATGCCTTCTGAGATAGATCTGAAAAAACTTATGAAAATGATCCCCGATACAACAGATTCGATGTTTTCACCAAACCGAAAATATTATAAGGAATACTCAAAAGACGAATTAGCTGAATTGTGTAAATAAATCCTTATCAGACGCAGGGACACTTTTTATAACGAAGTTAAATATATTTTTTGACATATAAAGGAGGACACAATAATGAATATGCAGAAATTTACCGAGAAATCGGTACAGGCTGTACAGGACGCACAGAACATTGCGGCTAAGCAGTCAAATCAGGCGATAGGGCAGGAGCATCTGCTGAGTGCGCTTTGCCTGGATGACAACGGACTGATACCTCAGCTGCTGACGCAGATGAGCACCGATATCAATGCTTTCCGCAGTGCGCTGGACAGGGCGGTGGACAAGATACCGAAAGTCACTGTGGGCGGACGTGCTCAGGGTCAGGTGTATATATCCAGTGAACTTGACCGTGCTCTTGCAGAGGCTGAGGACAACGCCAAGAAGATGGGCGACGAGTTCGTTTCGGTGGAGCATATCTTCCTGGGTATAATGGAGTGCGCCAACAGCGAGGTCGCTGAGATACTGCGTACCTTCGGCATAAACAAGACAGAGTTCCTGGCAGCGCTGAAACAGGTGAGAGGCAGTGCAAAGGTCACCAGCCAGAACCCCGAGGAGACTTATGACGTGCTGAAAAAGTACGGACAGGAACTGGTGGGGCTGGCAAGACAGAACAAGCTGGATCCCGTTATCGGCAGAGATTCGGAGATAAGAAATGTTATCCGCATACTCTCCCGTAAGACCAAGAACAACCCTGTACTTATAGGTGAACCCGGCGTAGGTAAGACCGCCGTTGCCGAGGGTCTTGCACAGCGTATCGTCAGCGGTGACGTGCCCGACAGCTTAAAGGACAGACAGATATTCTCGCTGGATATGGGCTCACTTATCGCAGGCGCAAAATTCCGCGGCGAGTTTGAGGAAAGATTCAAAGCCGTTGTGGGCGAGATAAAGAAATCAGAGGGCAAGATCATACTCTTCATCGATGAGCTGCATACCATAGTAGGCGCAGGCAAGTCGGACGGCGCAATGGACGCAGGCAACCTGTTAAAGCCCATGCTGGCAAGAGGCGAACTGCACTGCATCGGTGCCACCACCCTCAATGAGTACAGACAGTACATCGAAAAGGACAAGGCACTGGAACGACGCTTCCAGCCCGTAATGGTGGACGAGCCCAGCGTGGAAGATACCATATCCATACTCCGCGGCATCAAGGAGAGATATGAGGTATTCCACGGCGTTAAGATACAGGATCAGGCGCTGATAACGGCGGCTGTTCTCTCCGACAGATACCTGACAGACAGGTTCCTGCCCGATAAGGCTATAGACCTGGTGGATGAAGCCTGCGCTCTTATCCGCACAGAGATGGACTCAATGCCTACGGAACTGGATGATCTGAGAAGAAAGATACTCCAGCATGAGATAGAGGAAACTGTCCTCAAAAAAGAGAGCGACAAGCTGGCAGAAGAACATCTGGCAGAGGTTCAGAAAGAGCTTGCCGACATGAGGGCACAGTACGACGAGATGCGTGCCAAGTGGGAAAACGAGAAGAACGCCATCTCCAAAGTGCAGAAGATACGCGAGAAGATCGATGCTGTCAACGGCGAGATAAAGCAGGCGGAACGCGACTACGATCTTGCTAAACTGGCAGAGCTGAAATACGGCAAGCTGGAAAATCTGCAAAAGGAACTGGCAGAGGAAGAAAAGAAAGCGGAGCAGTCCTCAAAGAGCAACACCCTGCTGAGAGATAAAGTCACGGATGACGAGATAGCAAGGATAATCTGCCGCTGGACAGGCATACCCGTTGCAAAGCTGATGGAGGGTGAGCGCGACAAGCTGCTGAGGCTGGAAAGCATACTCCATGAGAGAGTAATAGGACAGAATGAAGCTGTGCAGAAGGTCAGCGAAGCTATACTCCGTTCGAGAGCAGGCATCGCAAATCCCAATACTCCTATCGGTTCCTTCCTTTTCCTGGGACCTACGGGTGTCGGCAAGACCGAGCTCGCAAAGACACTGGCGCAGGCTCTGTTCGATGATGAAAACAATATGGTCAGGATAGATATGTCGGAGTATATGGAGAAATTCAGCGTAACAAGGCTGATCGGAGCGCCTCCCGGATACGTTGGTTATGAGGAAGGCGGTCAGCTGACGGAGGCTGTAAGGAGAAAGCCTTACTCGGTAGTACTGCTGGACGAAGTTGAGAAGGCTCACCCTGATGTGTTCAATATACTCTTACAGGTACTGGATGACGGCAGAGTCACCGACTCTCAGGGCAGAACGGTGGATTTCAAGAATACCGTTATCATACTTACTTCCAACCTCGGTTCACCTTTCATACTGGAAGGCATCGACGAGGAAACGGGAGATATCAGCGAGGAAGCAAGGAACAATGTCAACGACCTGCTGAAAACTCATTTCAGACCCGAATTCCTCAACCGTCTTGACGAGATAGTGATGTATAAACCTCTGCTGAAGAGCGAGATATACAGTATATGCGGATTGATGCTGAAGAGCCTTGAAAAGAGACTGACGGAGAAGCATCTGAAGCTGGAGATAACCGAGAGTGCAAAGGCAGCGATAGTGGACGGCGGATATGATATGGCATTCGGTGCAAGACCGCTGAGACGCTATATCCAGAGCAATGTGGAGACACTGCTGGCAAAGGCGATAATCAGGGACGACCCCGCCCCCGACAGCACTATGCGTGTTGATTACGGCGACAGCGGATTTACTGCGGAGACAGTTCCTCCCGTAAAAGTGGAATAATATATAAAGACATCGGGCAGCTTGCGGGCTGCCCGATGTTTGTGTTATTTGGTTTGTGCGTCCCATGCATCCCTGGCATTTTTCGTCGCTTCTCTGTACTCGCCATCATCGTAATGACGGTCGGTGTTGCGTTTATCGGATTTGTCATAGTAATCTCTTTCGGTTGATCTCGGGGTGTAGTTATAATCGCTTGAAGTGTCGTTGTCGCTTGATAAATCACTTAAAATAATTACACTCATTATAACACATAGTATACCACCTATTATAGCAAGAATTATTCCTATGTCTTTCTTATTACTAGCTTTTTTG
>NZ_CAMHRZ010000085.1 GCF_946187255.1 uncultured Ruminococcus sp. | reverse complement strand
ATTTACAAAACTTGTGATACCCAGAAAAGATGACCTGAAGCTAAGCCTTGATTTTATAAACAGAAAGACATATTTCTTCATCCTCGCGTATGCGACGGCCCTTTCATTGATGATAGCCTACATAAGCGTTGCTTCATGGGACAATACGGATATGGATACGGTCTATTGTTATTTAAGGCTGTTTGTTATCCCGATATGTATACTGTCATTCGTAATCATAACAATGCTTATAATGAACAGTATGTCCAAATTCTACTATAAAAGGTCTGCCGAACTTCTGGATAAACAGCTGGATATGCAGGCAAGGTATTATGAAAAGATCGATGAGATGACTACGGATATCAGAAAGTTCAGGCACGATTACAAAAATCATATGCATTGCCTGAAGTCATTGCTGGGCAGTAATAAGGTGGATGAAGCACTGGAATATCTGGATTCCATATCCAGCAATCCGACGATGAATAAAATATCTTTCAAAAGCGGAAATACTATCGCTGATGCGATACTGAACGATAAGGCTGCCATAGCGGCACAGGAGGATCTCAGGCTGAATTTCTCGGGCGTGATCTCGGATAAGGTATCAGCCTTCGATATATGCACGATACTTTCAAATGCACTGGACAATTCTCTTGAAGCCTGCCGCAGACTGAAAAGTACGGAGGAAAGGTACATAGATGTCAACTGCGTGCTGAAAAATGATATGCAGATGATATGTATATCCAATCCTTCGGATACCGCTGACCCCGATCTGAAAACTACAAAGGAAAACAAGAATGAGCATGGATTTGGTCTTTATAATATAAGGAAGACCGTTGACGCACTGAACGGAACGGTGAATATCTCGCAGACCTCGCCGGTATTCGTTCTCGATGTGATGTTTAAGATCAAAAAAACCGAAACGGTGTAAAACAGGTATATATCGCAGTAAACAGCAGTATGGAAAAGTACTGCTGTTTTTCATTTTCCGGCTCTGATTACCATTCACAAAAAAAAACGGGGGCTTTACAAGAGATCTGTTGTTTTATGCTGCACGATACGCTATACTATGACTGTACCAAGACGAAGGGAGGTAAACAGAATGTGGGAACTGATCTGGGGCAAGGGTCACGGTCACTGATGACTGCTTACTTTGAACAATATAAATTGTGATATATGGAGCTTTTTAAAATGAGGAAATTTACTAAGAACCTGCTGTTTCTTGAAAACGGAGAACAGGTCATAGTCGGCAACAAATACGAATGTACATTCCTGAAAATGAGCAGTGAATGTTACGATATACTCAACGGCTTTGTGAAAAAGGGTATAGGGAAGCATGAGTACGGAAACATCTTTAAGGATAAAGATGACAGAGAGTATTTCAGCGAGCTTCATGACAAGCTGGTGGCAAAGAAGATACTTGTTGATGAGCATGATATGGAACTGCTGGCGGATTTCGATATACAGTGGGAAGTGACCAACCAGTGCAATCTGCACTGCAAGCACTGTATAGCGGATGCGGTGACAACAAAGACACTGATAGCTGACAGAGATGAGATCTATGCCATTGCAGACAAGATAATCGGTGTTCAGCCGAAGCTGATAACCGTCACAGGCGGTGAGCCTATGGTACTGCCCTTCTTCTTTGAACTGAGTGAGTACCTGAAAAGGAATACCGACAGTGAAATGAGCCTGATGACCAACGGCACTTACATCAACGAAGAAAATGCGCCAAAGATAAAGGATATTTATGATACGGTGTATATAAGCGTTGACGGTGCGGACGAAAAGTCCTGCAGCGAGATAAGAGGAGCAGGAGTTTTTGAAAAGGTATTGAATGCCGTAAAGTGCCTGAAAGCGGCGGGCGTTGAGCATATCTCGCTCTCCTTTGTGCTCACGACACAGAACAGAGAGTACGAGAAGCCCTTTATCGAGCTTTGCAGGAAACTGGAAGTTTCTCCTATGGTGAGAGAATTCTCGCCCGTTGGCAGAGGAAAGGATCATAAAGACTGGTACATCCAGGATGAAGCCGTTGAGGATAATGATCCCGTTGATCCCGAGTTTGTGAAGAAGACAAGGGAAAATCAGCCTGTCATCGAATTGGGTGCCTGCGGAGGACGCTACGGTTCCTTTACTGTAAATCCTAAGGGAGATATGTTCCTGTGCGCACCTTATGAATGTTCCGAGAAATCTATCGGAAATATCCTTGAAGTGGAAGATATACGAAAGTATTTCTACGAAGAGGAATTCAGAAAAACTGAAAGCTATCTTAACTTTGAAAAGAAAATGCCCGAGAACCTCAAAAGATGCAAGGAGTGCAGTGTAAAATACTTCTGCTGGCATTGTCCTTTCCTGTTTGAGCAGTCGCTGAAAAACGAGAAGTCATTTGACAGCTACTGCAAGCTAAGGAAAAAAGAGATCGGCTTTTCACTTTGGGGAGAGATCTGATGCACGCTGTATTTTGGACTACGAATGACTGCAACCTGAATTGCAGCTATTGCTACAACAGGATAGGCAATAATATAAAGAAGGAATATATGACACGAGAGGTCGCGGATGCGGCGATAGATATGCTGACAAAGCAGGAATGCTGGAAAACCGCTGACGAGATAGCGGTACAGTTTCACGGCGGCGAACCTCTCATGAACTGCGATATCATCGAGTACATCATGGAGCGCTTTGAAGCGCTGGTGCCTGCATCAAAGCTGTACTACGGCATGACCACCAACGGTACGCTCTACGATGAAAGACGAAAGAAGATAATAAGCAAGATCAACGAACTGTCCCTGAGTATTGACGGC
Source organism: uncultured Ruminococcus sp. (assembly GCF_946187255.1). Classification (GTDB taxonomy): domain Bacteria; phylum Bacillota; class Clostridia; order Oscillospirales; family Ruminococcaceae; genus Hominimerdicola. The sequence goes on along the minus strand of NZ_CAMHRZ010000085.1, from coordinate 9,574 downwards.
AAAGCGGAGATACACGATCTGAACAGAAAGTTCGTGAACGGTAAGGGTTCGTTTGAAAAAGTAATGGCGACAGCAAGAGACATCGGCAAGACCAATGATGTCAGGCTGAGGATGACTGTTACAAGGGATACTGTGGGTGAACTGTACGAAACGGTCCGTTATTTTCTGGAGGAGGGTTTCAGACGGGTAATACCCGTACTGGATATGTATGATTCTCACTGGAAGGACGAGGACGAGCCGATAATATTTGAACAGTTCCGAAAGATAAAAGAATATATAGAAGAAAAGGATTACGAAGATGCCGTTGTTTCGTACGTTACCGAATCGGCGTTTGTACGCAAGTCGAAATGTACGGGCGGTGTGGAAAGCTTTCACTTTCTGCCTGACGGCAGCATCTATCCCTGTTCGCTGACTGTCGGTGACAGCTACTGGCTGATCGGCAATGTGAACACAGGGCTCGATAAAGCCAAGATAGATGAACTCCAATTGATAAACGACAAAGAGACCTCGAGCTGCAGCGGCTGTGAGATGTATCACTACTGTTCCAGCTCAAGATGTAAACTTATAAATAAGAAGATAACGGGCGATTATTATACTGCCAGCAGTATAGCCTGTTTGTGCAGCAGACTCGAATACGAGTTTGCCTGATAACTGATATTTATACATCGGGCGGTCGTTCAGGAGGACTTAATTATGGAAATCAAGAAGATCAATAACAAGGTAAAGCTCAACGAAGAGAACGTACAGGCAGAGTTCGACAAGTACAAGTGTACCCACGACTGCATAGAGTATGGCTACACAGGCAAGAACGCTGCTAAGGGCTGCAAAAGGACCAACAAGGTAACAGCTAAGTCTACTGCAAGCTGGTAATCAGAACGATCGCTGTATAGCGTATCACTGCGTCTATACATAAATAACAGCGGTTTGGTGCTACCGTACAAAAGGCACTGATAAGAAAAGAACAAGATCAAAATCTAAAATAATCAAGACCGCTCGATGTATAATATATATTTTAGTCAAGCCATGAAAAAGTGGAGGTAATGGTATGAGCATAAAGAAACTTCTGAACAAGGTTTTCGTAAAAGAGAATGTCAAGGCGGAAGGCATATTTTCAGATTTCAACAATGATTATGTCGGCTTTGATTCATGCAATAAATCAAACAAGATAAGTCATAAGAAAAAGATAACAGGAAAAAATATCAGGAAGATCTGATTTGAGAATAAATAAGGATCCGGTGTATCGATATGAGAAAAATTAAAGTTGCGATCATTGACAGCGGGATCAACTGCGACATAGTTAATGACGATGTCAGAAACTGCATAAAAACCGGATATTTAGTTCATGATGACGAAGAGTGTACTGTTCAGGAGGTATCACCCGCCGAACTGTGTGACTACAACGGACATGGTACGGTATGTGCTTCCATAGTAAACAGGATAGCGCCCGAAGCGGAGATAATCCCTGTTTGTATACTTGGCAAGAACGGAAGGTGTACGCCGAACAAACTGGCAGCTGCACTGGAACTTGCCAAGCGGCTGGATGTCCGCATCATCAACATGAGTCTCAGCTCAAATGATCTATTTATACGGCATAAACTGAAAAAGCTGACAAAGGAGCTTGAAGAACAGGGTAAGATCTGTGTTGCTTCAAAATCCAATGACAGGCGCATCAGTTTTCCCGCAGATTTTAAAAACGTCATAGGTGTTGCAGGCAGGATCGACGTTTTCAACGATGGTTTTGAATACGACAGCCAGAAGAAGATACAGGTAACAGCCAGCGGTGCTACGGAACTTATGGAATTCCATATGCCCGGGGCGAATTTCTTCAGGGGCAACAGCAGAGCGGCAGCGATATTCTCGGGCGTTCTTGCGGATGCTTACGCGAAAGGGAAGTTCACCACAAAGGAAGAGGCGAAGGAATACATGAGATCCGAGTCGTGGAACAAGGAGAAGTTCTACAGATTTCCCGAAGACGATGATAACGATGATAAGATCGTTGACAGGATACTCGGTGTTGTCAAGAAAATGATATCCGAAGAGAAGATACGGGTAAAGCTCGCATCCGATCTTGAACTGGAGTATACCAATTCCACCATCTATGATTATTATAAGATAATCTATATGCTCGAAAATGAGTTTTCGTGCAGGATATTCGGCAAAGTCCCTGTTTACAGGGCGTATTTCCATAAAGTGAATTATCTCGGCAAACTGGTAAAGGAAGCACTCAATGAATAATGAAATAAAGAAACTGTTCAGGATATGGAAACTTGACAGAATGAAGAAAGGTGTTTTCTTTACCCTGATGCTGATATCGGTGGTCTTGTCGGCAGCTGTACCGATGGTGTTCGTGGATTTCGTGGATGTGGTCACGAAAGCGGCATCCATTAACGCTCTGATAAGATCGATAACCATATATTTTATACTTAACATTTCACAGATGCTTGTGACATTCGCGTTTGATTATTATTCATCCGTAAAGGAATTCGAGTTCACACAGCATCTGAAATATACAGCGCTGGACAGACTTTTCAAAAAGGACGGAAAGTTCTTTGCCAATGAAAAGACAGGAGATCTGCTGACGGTAGTGAATGACGATGCGGCAAAGCTGGCAGCATTCATATACAGAGCTTACAATGTGATAGTATCACTGGTGCAGGCGATAGGGCTTATGTGTGTGATGTTCTATTATGATGTGAAGCTCACGCTGCTGCTTATCGTGACGATACCGATAACTCTCGCAGCACAGCAGAAGTTCGGTGATAAGCTCAGGTATCTGGCGCTTGAAAACAGAGAAGACTACGGAGAGCAGAACGCTCTCACAGAGGAGTTCATATCCAATGCACCTGCGATGATAACCTATGGTTTCCGCAGGAGTTTTTTGAACAGGTATGAACTGGCAGCGGATGTGCTGAAAAGGAGCTTTAAAAAGCTCACATTGACAAACGGCTTTTCAAATCAGGCGATAGATATGATATCGACCATCAGCCTGATAGCGATAACTGCATTCGGCGGTTATCAGGTATTTCAGAAACAGATATCGATGGGTGTGATGATAATATTCCTGCAGTACTGCACAAGGTTCATCGCACCGTTTGAGAATCTTATATTCATGAAAGTAAGTTTCAATATGGTCATCCCTTCTCTTGACCATGTGGATGAAGTTCTGGGCGAAGATACGGGCGCGGATACTTCGGCAGGCAAGCAGATCGATGAGATCGAGAATATCAGGATCAAAGATCTGACATTCGGGTATACAGATGAGAAAAATATTTTCAGCGGGCTGGACCTGGATTTTGAGAAGAACAAAAAGTATCTGATCTGCGGAAAAAGCGGTGCGGGCAAGACTACTATATTCAATCTGATACTCGGATTGTGGCGGGCAACGTCGGGTAATATCTATATAAACGACGATGAGATAGGCAGCATAGACATGGAGTCTTTCAGGGACAGGATCTCACTGGTCTCGCAGAAGACATTCTTCCTGCATGATACTATATATAATAACCTCACAGGCGGAAGGGATATCCCCGAAGAAAAGGTGTGGGAAGCACTTCGGTGCGTTGAGCTGGACGATATCGTCAGGAATATGGAGAACGGACTGGATACCGTACTTGGTGATGACGGCATGACTATGTCGGGCGGACAGCGACAGCGACTGGCGATAGCCCGTTCGATGCTGAAAAGATCGGATGTGGTCATATTTGATGAGCCGACTTCGGCACTGGACAAAAATACCGAGAGGATAATCGCGCGTTCGATAATGGGTATCAAGGATAAGATGATCATCATCATATCTCACAGCAATTGTTTTTCGGATCAGGTCGATAGGATCTATACTATAGGGTAAAGAAAGGTGATGGCAATGGTAATTCAAACGCATGATCTGTGTAAGTATTACGGTGACGAAAACAACCTGGTAAAGGCTCTGGACAATGTTAACCTGAGCGTTGACAAGGGTGAGCTGATAGGCATAATCGGCAAGTCGGGCAGCGGCAAGTCAACTCTGCTGAATATGATCGGTGCCCTTGATCACCCCACAGGAGGAAGCATAGTTATCGGCGGAGAGGATATCTCAAAAATGAACGATGAGCAGCTGACAAAGATGCGCCGCTCAAAGATCGGTTTCATTTTTCAGAACTATAATCTTATACCCGTACTCAATGTATACGAGAATATAGTTCTGCCCATACAGCTGGACGGGAAGAAGCCGAATAACAAGTATATCGACACCATACTGGATGCGCTGGAGATCTCGCACAAGAAAAATTCTCTGCCGTCCTCCATGTCAGGCGGACAGCAGCAGAGAGTCGCCATTGCAAGAGCGCTGGCAAACAAGCCCGAGATAGTTCTGGCGGATGAGCCTACGGGAAATCTTGATGAAGCGATGGGCGCAGAGGTGGTGGATATGCTTAAATATATGAACAAGGAGTTTGACCAGACTATCATCGTTGTAACTCACGATCAGGAAGTTGCATCTCAGATGAAGAGAGTGGTAAGAGTCGTTGACGGGAGAGTGCAGTAAATGATCAGAAAACTAGCATTCAGGTCACTGATCGCGGAGAAGTTCAGATGTGTTTGTACGGTAATAGCCATGATACTTACAGCACTCCTGTTCTCCACCCTGTTTACTACTGCGGCAGGACTGAATAACGCAAACACCTATTACGAATTCAAAAAGCTGGGATCTAATGCACACTTTATGGTCAAGGACTGGGACAAGGGTCTTGGCGAAGAGGTGGAGTTAATCAGAGAGAACGGGCTTGTCAAAACTACGGGATACCGCAGATTTTTCGGATATGCGGTGAACAGCGAGTTTAACTACAATGTTGAAGTGAGCTACATGGATGCGGGAGAGGCTGAACTTGACTACTATCTCCCCACAGGCGGAGAACTCCCGACGGAGGCTAACGAGGTGGCTATAGATACCACCACTCTTGCAGCACTCGGAGTTGAAAAGAAGGTGGGCACACCTGTCTCCATCGATCTCGATGTCAGCGGAAAAACTGTCACAGAGGAATTCGTTCTTTCGGGCTGGTTTGAGATAAACAAGGCTTATACCGTAAAGGTAGGACAGGTGATCACATCAGAGAAATACAGTGATGTATGGGATTCAAAATTTACAAATACCGACTTTTACGGCACGAGCAATGTTTCGGTACTGCTGGTTGACGGTTATGACATCGAGGGCGAAGCAGAAACTATCCTGACTGATGCGGGACTGGAGTATGACCCCGAAACTGTTTCGATAAATCCGGGATACAACGTAAGCACAGAAGCAATGTCTCCCGAGACTTTGGCGACACTGATAGTCGGGATACTGGTCATCGTCCTTATCGGCTATCTTATCATCAACAACATTTTCTATATCTCAGCAAGAAAAGACGCGAAGCAGTTCGGCAGGCTGAAAACTATCGGTATGTCAAACCGTCATCTTTCGGCGTTTGTAAGATATCAGGCGTTTATAATGCTTGCTGCTGCTATCCCATTGGGTATAGTCGGCGGATACTTTATGGGCAAGCGTATACTACCTGCACTGCTTCGTCAGACTTCCTACGATTCGGTGGCAGATGATACAGTCATCTCACCCGCGACTATAGCCCTGATACTTGCAGCATCAGCGGTGTTCGTTGTGATAACGACCATGATAAGTATAAACGGTCCGATAAGAATGATCAAAAAGCTGTCGCCCATTGAATCGTCAAGGATCGAGCTCAAAGGCTACAAGAGCACAAGAAAGTCGAACGACGGCAGCAAGACCCACAAGTTTGCAAGATATAATATCATGCGCAACAAGAAGAGCCTTGCACTGCTGCTTGTCAGCATATCACTGCCCGTACTGCTGGTTATAGTCTCATTCGATGCGCTCAGCAGTTTTGATATGGACAAATATCTTTCGACGATACTTGCGTCCGACTATACGGTAGCATCATCGGATTATTACAAGAATGACTATATCGACATTGATAGAAATGTGCAGACACTGGATGCAGCTGTCGTTGATGAGATCGAAAACAGCGGCTATGTAGAGGATGGTTCGATTATCTACGGCGACAGGGCAAACGACTATGCCAGCGTAAAGGAAATCGAGCTCCCCGAAGGTTCGGAGTACACCCTCGACCTTTACGGATCGACCGAATTCACCATCGACAAGTCGCTGATGGTGGAGGACGATATCGACATGGAGAAGTTCAAAGACGGCACAGGCATAGTTGAGGGCTGCTGGCTGACAGAGGAAGGTGATATCTATCCCGGAACAAGTCAGTTCGTTCAGGGCGACACCGTAACAATAACAGGTGCAGACGGAAAAGAGCATATATATACCGTTTTAGGACACATGAATGTTGCTCTCGGTGCTAAAAAGACAGGCATATCATCGGGTGATCTCACCTGCGAGCTTTATATGAATACCGAACAGTATGAAGAAGTGACAGGCAATCAGAACATCATGTCTTACGAGTTCAATGTCAAGAAGGGCATGGAAAAGGATGCAGAAAAACTCATCAAGGGCATCACGGAGGCTGATAACTCTGTAAACTATCAGTCCAAGTATTCTCTTGCCGCTGATTTTGCATCGATGAAGCTGCTGGTAAAACTGATATGCACTCTGCTTTGTGTAGTGCTCACGTTTATTGCGATAATGAACCTTATCAACGTGTTCGTATCAAGCATAATGGTAAGGGAGAAAGAATTGGAAACACTAAAGAGTATCGGCATGACAAGAGGTCAGCTGAGAAAGATGCTCCTTTGGGAGATATTCTATTACAACGGCACAGCATATATAATATCCGTTGTACTTTCGCTGATATGCTCGCCTACGGTCTTCAAGAGCATTTTCAACGAATTCCCCTTCCTGACCTTCCGCATGAATCTGGTATCATATCCCGCGATAATCATGGTGATAATGTTCGTCGGAGTTGTTACTGTGCTTTGTGTTGAGAAAAGAATATCAAAAATGAACATCCCCGAAGAATTAAAGACAGCATAACAGATGTTATCCCCCCCCAAGTATATATAGCAAACGAAATATATGCCGTTTGCTATAAACCTCCGAAGAAGTGTGACATAATACACTTCTTTGGAGGTTTTGCTTTTTGAGGAAGAACAGGCGGCAGACGGTATGGCTTGTTTTTATGGGGCTGATATGGTATAATAAACTATACTTTGTTTAACTATGTATCGATATGCACAATTGGACGATAATCTGGCATTTAAAACTTATGCATACATACAAAGCTAAAAATATTTTGGGAGTTTTCCGAACTTCATACGTCTGTTATATGAATGGCAAAGAAGCCATGAAAAAATGCAGAGCTAAAGCTGTGCATCTGTGAATGTCGGAAAACTTTTATCAAGGAGGCAAACATGAACGAAAACAATTGGCGGACCACAGTTGAAGCCGCAGGCAGGGGCGATGAGAAAGCCTTTGAAACACTGTACCGTGAGACGGAAAGATCGGTGTATTTCACCTGTCTGAAGCTTCTGAAAAACGAGGACAACGCAAAGGACATCATGCAGGATACATACATGACGGCAATACGCAAGCTGCCGCAGCTGGAGGACGGTGCAAAATTCCCGGAATGGATAAACCGTATCGCGATCAACAAGTGCAAGGATCTGTTCCGCAGGACTACCGATGACTCTCTCGATGAGATGACGGATATGGGATTTGACCCTAAGGACGATGAAAACCTCATCCCCGAAGATTATGTCACCGATGATGTGAAAAGACAGGTGGTCATGGATATAATAAACAATGTCCTCTCGGATGTGCAGAGACAGACGGTCATACTCTATTATTATGACAGGCTTACTCTCGAAGATATTGCCGATGTTATGGACTGCCCGATGAAAACTGTCTCATCAAGGCTCGTTTCCGCCAGAGAAAAGATCAGGGAGGCGGTGCTTATTTACGAGAAGGCAAACGACGACAGGCTTCATGCTATGGTGCCTGTTCCCATACTTACAAAGATCCTCCGTATGGAGGCACAGAAGATCAGCGTACCCGACATACCGCTTTCGGTCTTCACAGGATCCCTCACAGATGCATCAGCCGCAGCTTCTGCAAATACAGCAACAAGTATAGCAGGAGGTAGTACAAAAATGAGTTTTATAACAGGTAAGGTAATAGCAGGCGTGACAGCAGGCATCATCGCAGCAGGCGGTATCACCGCAGCGGTAGTACATAACAGCAAGGATAACGGCAAAGTTCAGTCAGGCGCTGTAACATCGGGGGATGATAATAAGGATACCAGCAATACCGCAAGCAGCGTCAGCAGCATAGAGAACATCAGCACCGCCGAAAGCAGCGAAGCAGCTGATACCGCTAAGGTGAAAAAGCCCTTTGAGCTGACCTATGCGGAGATCCCTGTGGACGAGTACACACCTTTATTTAAAGATCTGTGGTTCAAACTCCCCGAAGGATTTGAGGATTACGGGATGTATAATGCGTATGTACAGAATAAATCAAGAGACCCCGAGAACGGTATAATAAGTCTGTGTTCCTATGACGGCTATGAGCTGGATGGCATTGAGACCAACGAGCAGCTAAGAGAGAAATTCCTTGAGGATTTTGACAGTTTCAAGATCATCAAGGGCGATCCGTTTTTGAAGGAAACAAATGTGGAGACTTCGGGAACGACAAACATACTCGGCGATGAGTTCATAAAGGAAACAGGTACCATGACAGCTTCGGATTTTTCTGAGGAGCAGCCTATCAGCTATGCCGCAGTTTACGGACTTCTGACCTTCCCCGAGAACACAGATGATATGATGCCTGAGGAGATCAACTACGACGGAGAAAAAAAAGGCATAATGTTCATTGCGTTTTCAACGGATAATTCTGCGGCTAAAAAGGCACAGCTCTCGGACTGGATAGACTATATCGCTAACAATTTTGAGGATCCAAAAACAAGATATGTCGATCTTCTCCCCGATGACGGCTACACAGCCGAAAGCGACGGCTCCGAGCTGAAAGGCGAGATAAAGAAGGAAGGCGCATTTGAAGTATTCGTACCCGAAGGCTGGACAATGGAAGGTCCCGGAGGACCCAAAGAGCCGGATTGGGGCATAACACTTTACGAAGACTCCGACCCTCATGCACTGATAGAGATACGCTTCTCGCTGGATGAAAGGCTGAGAGGCTGGTACTATCCCGATGTAAAATATGTAAGAGACAAGCACAGCATGAATGTTTCGGATGCCCGTACTATAGATAAGTTCACCTGCGGAGACTACACCTTTGAAGGGGTAAGGTATAACAGGATATTTGAAGATGATAATTCGGTATATCCAGTCAGCAATTATTATGATGACAAAGGCACCGATACCAAAGACGTATTCATAGCGTCTGTAAAGTATGACGAGGACGACCCTGTATTTCAGGCGGTAGTAAACTCGCTGAAGATCGACAGCTCCTACACTCGCTAAAATACAGCTTAATGTAACACCCGTTCACAGTTGATACTGCGAACGGGTGTTTTTTCGTGTAATGTATGTACCCGCCCGCAAGGGACGGGGGTAATGTTCACGGCAGGATCACTGCTTGTTGCCTGTCTTGTAGGCATCGATCATCTTC
>NZ_CAMHRZ010000084.1 GCF_946187255.1 uncultured Ruminococcus sp. | reverse complement strand
TCATTATATGTACTCGTTCAGCAGACCTATGGCATCACCAACTGTGCGGATGCTGCCCAGTTTCTGTTCGTCCTCACCGAAATCGAACTCGATGTCGAACTCGTCTTCCAGGTCGCCCAGAAATGTCATCAGATCGAGGGAGCTGAGTCCCAGGTCCTCGCGTATAGCCATCTCATTTGTGATCTCACCTATATCGCCTTTGCAGTAACGTGCAGCGATCTCTTTGAATTTTGCTTCCATAATTATACTCCTTTCGGGGAAACCCCGTATCATATTAAATTGCTTTCAGATCGGCTTATTTATACCATGTCCATGATCTCCGAGAGCGTTCTTCCGGGATCCTCGATACCTCTGAAAAGTATGCGCATCATGTAATAATACATAAGTTCTGCGTCCTTTTCCGTGAGGTGTGCTGTCTGGTAGTGATATGAGAAATTCAGCTTTCTGTCGGGCAGATGGGACACCGTGAGATACATCTTTTTGGTAGCCGCACCGTTGGCGAACCACTTGACATAAAGCGGCAGCTTTTCCGCATTGGGATCCAGGTCATCGGTGTTCATCGGGGGCTGGTATGTGAGGTATACGCTCACATAGGTGGTATCATCGGGGGTGTTGTAGCGCTTCTTCATCTCATCGCGGATAAACTCGGGGTCATAGCCGCTGAACATATATATGCGGTTCTGATGGTTCTGTATCTTTCTTGCGGCATCGATGAAAGTGGTATCACCCGATATCACAGTCCTGCAAGGGAAGCAGAGCGTCCTGCTGCCGCCCGATGTCAGTTCATCGTGGGTGGAGCGCCTTGATATGAAATTCTCCACCGTGATATCTTCCTGTCCGCCGTTGACCTTTGAAAGGTATGTGCGGATGACCAGGAGTATCAGGTTCGTGGGAGATATCTGATTGTAAAGGCAGAAGTTGATCGCCTTCTGCATACTGTCAACTTCCAGCTGATAATCCTTTACCGCCACGAATAATTCTTTGCGCTCGATATCTGCGGCACGCAGGTTCGGGTCATTGTGCTTTTTGCGGGCTTCCTCCAGCACTGATGGTCCCTGTATGTCCGAGTATAACGGTTCACCGAGAGTATCCAGTTCTTCGTCCCAGAAGCGCTTTGCCTTTGCATGACGCTTTTCGTTGGAAGCCTTTTCAAGGTCGCTTATAAGCACCTTTTCAAAATCCGCAAGAGGTGCGGGTCCCTCATCGCCGTACTTGTGATGCTTGTAGAGGTTCATGATATCCGTAGCCATTACAGCCACACCCACTGAATCGTTCAGCCTGTGATCCATGTGTACGAAAAAGCCCGTGTAATTCTCGGGAAGCTTAACTATGCGGAATTCGCACATGGGTATATCATTGCCGTCAAATGTTTCGTAAGCCCAGTTCTGCATAGTGCTGTCAGCTTCTGCCAGTGTCATCGAAGTCATATCGTATTCTTTGATATCTTCGGGCTGATACTCAGCTATGTACTGCTGTATCTCGCCGTCCTTGTCTGGCTTTGTGAAGCGCAGTCTGAGACATGAGTATCTTTGTTTTTCAAGCTCTATGCACTTTTTCAGCATATCGATGTCCAGTTCTGCCTGAAAAGCTGCAACGATACTAAGTCCCGATACCTGCTGTGTGCCGTATTCCTTTATCCAGCGGTAGTGCATCTTCTGTGCGGCTGTGAGCGAATAAGTCTTTTCCATCTTGATCCTCCTGCAAATTATTTCATATTATTTCCCTTTATTTCTCGTATTGCTTTTTCCGAGAATATTATACTGCACACGTTTGACTTTGTCAACTATTAATTTTGCTAAATATTATGTTTGTCATGAAAGATATTTATATACAGCTATCATTATTTTACAATCAGTGCAGCGGTGCGGATGCATTTTTATTGAAAAGCCATAATGTCCGATCATCAAATATTGAATATTGTTGTGCGTTTGAGTGCAGGGGTTGAATACGGCTGCTGTTCGTGGTATAATCGTTATATGACAGAATGTCATATTTGACAGCAGGTCTTATTATTGGGGAGGTCATGTCTATGACATTACAGCAATTGAGATACATTATAGAAATAGCCGAGACGGGCTCTATAACTATGGCGGCACAGCGGCTGTTCATTGCACAGCCAAGTCTTTCAAAGTCCGTTGCGGAACTTGAAAAGGAAATGGGTATAACCATATTCAACCGAAGTAACAGGGGAGTATGCCTTTCGGAGGACGGCACGAAGTTTTTATCCTATGCCAGACAGATAGTCGAACAGACAGAACTGCTGGAAAACGAGTACAAAGCAGCACCGCCGCCGAGAAGGGTATTTTCCGTATCGGCACAGCACTATGCATTTGTGGTGAATGCCTTTGTGGAACTTGTCCGTGAATACGGCAAAAACAAGTACGAATTCACACTGCGCGAATTAAAGACCGCCGAGATAATCGAGGATGTTAGGACGCACCGCAGTGATGTGGGCATACTTTTCCTCAGCAGGTTCAACCGTGAAGTCATACTCCACATACTGCAAAGCGAGGAGATACAGTTCACCGAATTGTTTACCGCAAAGCCCCATGTATTTGTGAGCAAGCAGAACCCGCTGGTGGGGCGCAAAAGCGTGACGCTGGAGGAGTTAAAGGATTATCCTCGTCTGACCTACGATCAGGGAGTGAAGAATTCCTTTTACTTTGCGGAGGAACTTCATATCACTGCCGAAAGCCCTAAGAATATCATAGTATCCGACAGAGCAACGCTGTTCAATCTGCTGATAGGGCTTGACGGATATACCATATCTTCGGGCATACTCAGCTCAGACCTCAACGGTGATAATATAGTCGCTATCCCGCTTGAAAGTGATGAGAGGATGGAGATAGGCTACATAACCACCACCGACAGACCGATAAATGCTATCACAGAGCGTTATCTTGAGCATCTGAAAAGATATATAGAGAATTATTCATCCTGATATATACCGCTATTCCCGCTTGCAGACGGTTATTTGAATACAATTTCCGCCATAGCTTACGGCTATGGCATGATATGAAATTATAGTATTAACACATTTCTGAAAAGTATGGTATAATGTAAATACAATAAAACATATCGGAGGAATAGGAAATGAAAACAACGATCATTGGCTACCCCAGAATAGGTGGTCTTCGTGAACTTAAATTTGCAAGTGAGAAGTATTTCAGGGGCGAGATAACTGCTGCCGAACTGGAAAAGACAGCAAAGGAGATACGTCTTTACAACCTTAACTTACAGAAGAACAGCGGACTGGATATCATCCCTTCAAACGATTTTTCGTTCTACGACGGCGTACTGGATACAGCTTTTCTGCTGAACGTTATACCCGAAAGATACACCGCACTGGGACTTCCTGTGCTTGATACATACTTTGCTGCAGCACGCGGCTATCAGGGCGAAAAGGGCGACGTAAAGGCACTCGCCATGAAGAAGTGGTACAACACCAACTATCATTACATGGTGCCCGAGATCGATGACAGCACCGAGATAAAGCCCGTAGGCACAAAGCCTTTCGACCTTTTCAAAGAGGCACTGGAAAACGGCGTTAAGACAAAGCCCGTCATCATCGGCGCATATACATTCCTTAAACTGGCAAGATACACAGGCACAAAGACAGCAAGTGACTATGCAGACACCATAGCTAACGCATATACCGAACTGCTGAGCAAATTCGGTGAGATCGGTGCTGAGTGGGTGCAGATAGATGAACCCTCACTGGTAAAGGATATGACCGCTGAGGATACAGCACTGTTCGTATCGCTTTACAAGAAGATACTTGCAGGCAAGAAGAATGTCAAGGTGCTGGTACAGACCTATTTCGGTGATGTGCGTGACTGCTACAACGAGATCGGCGCACTTGATTTTGACGGTATCGGTATCGACTTTGTTGAGGGCAAGCGTTCTCTTGATCTCGTTAAGGCAAACGGCTTCCCGAAGGACAAGGTGCTGTTTGCGGGCGTTGTAAACGGCAAGAATATCTGGCGCAACAACTATGAAAAGACAGTTTCCGTTGTCAACGAGCTGAAAAAGTATGCGGACAATATCGTGCTGAACACTTCCTGCTCGCTGCTGCACGTTCCCTGCACACTGGCTAATGAAAGCAAGCTGCCCGAAAGCTACAAGAAGCATTTTGCTTACGCGGCTGAAAAGCTGACCGAACTGGCAGAACTGAAAAATATACTGGATGCCGATAAGCCCGCTGAGACTGCGGAATACCTGAGAAATGTTTCGCTCCACAGCGAGACAAGAGCAGGTGAAAATCCCGCTGTAAAGGCAAAGGTGGCAGCACTGACCGACAGCGATTTCGTAAGGCTCCCCGCATTTGAGGAGCGTGAAAAGATACAGAAAGCCCGCTTTGCTCTGCCCCTCTTCCCCACAACTACCATAGGCTCATTCCCCCAGACAGCCGAGGTAAAAGCAAAGCGTTCGGCTTTCCGCAAGGGCGAACTGACTGCTGATGAGTATGAGAGCTTCGTGGAGAAGAAGATAGCTGAGTGCGTTGAGTTACAGGAAGAGATCGGGCTCGATGTACTGGTACATGGCGAGTTTGAGCGTAATGATATGGTTGAGTATTTCGGAGAGTGCCTTGACGGTTATATCTTCACCGAAAAGGCGTGGGTGCAGTCCTACGGCACACGCTGCGTAAAGCCGCCTGTGGTATGGGGCGATATCTCCAGAGCAAAGCCCATGACCGTAAGATGGTCGAAGTATGCACAGAGCCTGACTGACAAGCCCATGAAGGGTATGCTGACAGGACCTGTTACCATACTCAACTGGTCCTTCCCCCGTGAGGATATCTCCCTTAAAGAAAGCGCATTCCAGATCGCCCTTGCTATCCGTGAGGAAGTGCTCGACCTGGAAGCAAACGGTATCAGTATCATCCAGGTAGATGAAGCTGCACTGCGTGAAAAGCTGCCCCTTCGCAAGTCCGACTGGAGAGAGGATTATCTTGACTGGGCTATCCCCGCATTCAGGTATGTACACAGCGGCGTAAAGCCCGAGACTCAGATACACACCCACATGTGCTACAGCGAATTTGCCGATATAATCAAGGATATCGACGACATGGATGCCGATGTTATCACCTTTGAGGCATCGCGTTCCGACCTGACCATACTGGACGTGCTGAAAGCCAACAACTTCCGCACAGAGGTAGGTCCCGGAGTATACGATATACATTCCCCCAGAGTTCCCTCAAAGGAAGAGATCAAGGCGGCTATCGAAAAGATGAAGGCGCGTATCCCCGTTTCAAAGCTGTGGGTAAATCCCGACTGCGGTCTTAAAACAAGGGGAAACGAGGAGACTGTTCCCAGCCTGAAAAACCTTGTGGCTGCCGCTAAGGAAGCAAGAAGCGAAAATAACTGATATTTCGGAAAATGACGTAAAAACGAGTGTTTCTACAATAACAGGATATAACAGGCAGACTGTCATGTATCTCATTGAGGATATATGGCAGTTTTGCTTTGTGTTGTGGAAATGATACATATATCTGTGCCAGGATCTGTGCATCTCTACAAAGATATCCTAAGACTATTGACCCTGACGCAACGTAATGGTTTATAATATACTCACACGGGGAGGCGGAAAGCATGAAGACGGTAAACGAAGTAAGCAAGCTGACAGGAGTGAGTATACGCACTCTGCAATACTACGACAGGATTGGACTGCTGAAGCCTGCGCAGCGCACGCAGGCGGGTTACAGGCTGTATGACGATGCGGCACTGGAACGCTTGCAGCAGATACTTCTTTTCCGCGAGCTGGAATTTTCGCTGGTGGAGATAAAAGCGATACTTGATGCGCCCGACTTTGACCGCACTAAGGCGCTGGATCAGCAGATTGAACTGCTGACGCTGAAAAAGCAGCGTCTTGAAGCCATCATCGGGCTTGCCCGTGAGATAAAAAACAAAGGAGAGATCACTATGGATTTCAATGTATTCGATACAAAAAAGATCGAGGAGTATTCAGCCCGCGCAAAGCAGGAATGGGGCGGCACTAAGGAGTATGCCGAGTACGCCGAAAAAAGCAGCGGACGCACAGCGCAGGAGGAAACGGATAAGGCAAAGGAACTTATGGTGATATTTGCCGAGTTCGGAAGTATGCGCGAGATGGATGTCGCCTGCGATGAGGTGAGAGAACAGGTGAAGAAGCTGCAAAAATGCATCACCGAGAACTATTACAGCTGTTCCGACGAGATGCTTGTGTCACTCGGACAGATGTACACCGCTAACGAAGAATTCAGGAAAAATATAGACGATGCGGGCGGTGAGGGCACGGCAGAGTTCGTGTGCAGCGCGATAAAGGTATACTGCGGCTGACGGCAAAAATAGCATACCGGACGGCGCAGAGAAAATATACATATCCATCCTCTTGTAAAGTGCAAAATTTGTTAAAGATTTTTTTATAAAAAACCGTCCCGATACTAGACAAATCAAACACCTTTGTGGTATAATAAATCTATATAAGAAGAAGATTTAAGTATTTGGTCGTTTTTTGTGTGTAAGGAAGGATTGTCTATAATGAGTTCGGAAGCTGCCGGTTACAGCAAAAAGCTCTCTTCTGCGGGGAGCAGAAAAAAAAGCAGGAAAAAAGTCAAAAATCAGACCGCTCTTATATGCGGGACGATAGCAGTTGCTATGGTCGCAGCGATAGGTATCTCTTACGGCGCGGGAAGATTATATTACAATAACAAATTCCTTGCCGATACGTTCATCAACGGAGTAGATGTCAGCGGCAAGACCTATGAACAGGCGGTCAAGGCTTTAAAGGCTGATAAGATACCCGAGACCTTTACGGTGACTGCTATCGATGGCAATAAGTTTGAGCTCTCTCCGAAGGATTTCGGCTACAAGAGAAATGCTGCATCCGAGATAAAGAAGCTGTTCGATAAAGTTGACCACGGCACATGGTTCTCGGGATACTCCGGAAGAACAGACTTTGTGTATACCGATGAGGCGACATACGACGAAGCACTCCTGGATGAGATGTTAAGCGCCCAGAAATGGGGCAGCACCGCAACTGCTGATGCTTCACTGGAACTGACTGATGAGGGATACGTCATAAATAAGGAAGTCCAGGGCAATGTTGTCACGGATATGAGCAAGCTGGAGGAAGCTGTTGTCGGCGCTCTGGGCAAGGGCGAATTTGAGGTTACACTTGATGAGAACACAGGGTGCTATGATGTGCCTTCGGTAACATCTGATACCTACAAGGATCAGTGTGACGCGCTCAACAAGGTGTTCAATATCTCAATCACCTATGATTTTGATTATACCAAAGAGACTATCACAGGCAAGAAGCTGCTGTCGCTGATCGAGATGGACGATGTGGGCAACTATGTGGTCGATAAAGATGCGGTAGAGGCTTATGTTGAGGAGCTTGCCGAGAAGTACGATACCTACAAGACCAAGAGGAAGTTCAAGTCAACGCTTCAGGGTGAGGTAACAGTCGATCCCGGTGATGACGGACTTTACGGCTGGTGGATATATCAGGATGCAACTGTTGAGCAGCTGGTAGGTCTGCTGGAAGACGGTCAGAATGTGGAATCTATCGATCCCATATATTTCAGTGACGGTCCCTTTGAGTACACGGGCGTTGAGTCGGCAAGATCGGAG
Organism: uncultured Ruminococcus sp.; assembly: GCF_946187255.1. GTDB lineage: Bacteria > Bacillota > Clostridia > Oscillospirales > Ruminococcaceae > Hominimerdicola. The sequence continues at coordinate 4,811 of NZ_CAMHRZ010000084.1, read as the reverse complement.
AATGACGATATCGGCAAGACCTATATCGAGATCGACCTTACCAATCAGCAGATGTGGTACTACAAGGACGGCAAGGAAGAGTACACCTGCTACATCGTATCGGGTCAGACTACTTCACTGGCGAGGACCACACTGGAAGGTGTATACAAGCTGTGGTCCAAGGAGACCAACAAGCGTATGAAGGACCGTAATGCTGACGGTGAGGAATGGGATACCACCTGCAATTACTGGAACAATGTATCTCTGTGCGGCATAGGAATGCACGATTCCACCTGGAGAGGTGCATTTGGCGGTACCATATACCAGTGGAACGGCTCACACGGCTGTATAAATATGCCTTATGACGGTGCGCAGTACGTTTATGAAAATGTTGAGCTGGGCACACCTGTCGTAATGTTCTACGAATAATAAAAACAGTCCGGAAGTTGAATGCTTCCGGACTTTATTGTTTTATGTATCATTTATTACTCTGCTTCGCTGAGTCTGCTGATAGCTTCTCTCATGCGGTTGACATCTTCAAGGCTCTTGGTCAGTCTGTTGACATCCGCATCCAGCAGCTCTGCAGCTTCTGCCAGTGTGGAGTTGATGCTTGCCACCATAGCGTTCATTATGCTCTGCTTCTTGTTCTGCGCATCGGTTATGATATTGTCGGCTTCGGTCTGTGCGCGGCTGATTATATCAGCAGCATCCTGATTAGCCTTTTCAACCTCATCCTTAGCGTATTGCTTTGCGCGGTCGATGATCTCCTGCTCGGAAACCAGTCTGTCAGCTTCAGCCTTAGCCTCTGTGATTATGGCAGCCTTGTCGCCCTCAGCAGACCTTCTTATTTCATCAGCTTCCTTGTTGGCATTTTCAAGTATAGTCTTTCTCTGCTGCTCCAGCTCCTGTGCGCGCTTTATCTCGGGAGGCATACTCATCCTGATCTCATCTACCAGCTCATGCAGCTGATCTCCGTCTACCATCTTTTTGTTGGAAAAAGGGACGGTCGCGCCGTTATCGATAGTCTCATCAAGCCTCAGCAGCAGGTCATTCAAGGGCTTGTAATCCTTTGTCTCGCTCATAAAAATACTTCCTTTCGTTGTGCCCCTTACTTCGCGGGGTCGTAATATTTTATTTATCCTCAGGCTGATAAAGCCTGTTTTTTATCATATCCAGTATCTCAGGGGAAACAAATCCCGAGATATCCCCGCCAAAGCTGGCTATCTCCTTGACTACGCTCGATGACAGGAACATATTCTCGCCCGCAGTGGTAAGGAACACAGTCTCGGCATCGTTGTAGAGCTTTTTGTTGGCAAGTGCCATCTGGAATTCGTACTCGAAATCAGATACCGCCCTCAGACCCTTGACGATGACTTCCGCACCTGTCATTTTCAGGTAATCCGCCAGCAGACCATCGTAGCAGTCCACCACCACATTATCCAGCCCTTTGGTCACTGCGATTATCATTTCGATCCTCTCCTTTGTGGAAAAGACCGCCTTGTTCTTGCTCCTGTTGAAGCTGACCAGTACTATGACCTTATCGAACAGCTTTGAAGCCCTCTGTATTATATCCAGATGTCCGAGCGTGACCGGGTCAAAGCTGCCCGGGCAAACAGCAATTTTCATATATTATTCTTCCTCTGTCGGTATTTTAAATATAGACACGGCTATCTTGCCGTACTTATAACGCTTGTGGAGCTTCAGTCTGCCGTATTCCTCACCCAGCTCCAGCTCTTTTTCATGCTCGCATACGACTATCGCCCGCTCGCTCAGGTGAGCATTCAGCGAGTTCAGCACCTTTTCGATGATGCCTTTGCCGTAAGGCGGGTCCAGCAGTACCAGGTCGAACTGACCCTTTGCCACTTTAAGATAATCAAGACTGTCCATATTCAGCACGCGGGATTCCGCTGTGAATTTACAGTCCGAGATATTTTCCTTTATCACCTGCACAGCGGCAGGATTGTTATCAACAAAAACGCAGTGAGATGCATCTCGGCTCAATGCCTCAATGCCCATCTGACCGCTGCCCGCGAACAGATCAAGCACCTGCGAACCGGGAACATCGAACTGCACCGCAGAAAAAACGGCTTCCTTCACCATATCCGTAGTAGGTCTGGTATCGAAGCTATCCAGTGTTTTCAGTTTTTTACCTCTTCTTGAACCGGTAATTACTCTCATACTATCTCTCCTATTACACTTATATAATCATTATACAATATTTCTTAGCTTTTGTCCAGTATATTTTTCAGATTTTTTATAATTTTCACAATCAGCAAGTACTTTTATATCGGATAAAGGGATATTTGCGAGAAAAAAGGCGGGATACCCTCCCGCCTTTTGTGATATTCAGTTGAACGCTGTTATTTCAGCGAATTGAGCAGTCCGTTCGAGTTGATTATCTTGATAAGGAACTCGGGGAAGGACTGACCCTGATAGCTCTCGTTCTTGGTCTTGTTGGTGATGACACCTGTATCGAAATCGATCTCGACCTCGTCACCTGCTTCGATCTTTTCGCTTGCCTCCTCGCACTCGATGATAGGCAGACCGATATTTATTGCATTCCTGTAGAATATCCTTGCAAAGCTCTTGGCGATAACACAGGAGATACCGCTTGCCTTGATGGAAGCGGGTGCGTGTTCTCTTGATGAACCGCAGCCGAAATTAGCCTTAGCCACCATTATATCGCCCTTCTGCACGTTCTTTGCAAAGTCGATATCTATATCCTCCATGCAGTGCTGAGCCAGCTCCTCCATGTTGGCAGTATTAAGATATCTTGCGGGGATTATAACGTCGGTATCAACGTTGTCCCCATATTTATGTACTTTTCCGCAAGCCTTCATTCTATGAAAACTCCTTTCAGATTACTCTATATAGCGGTCGGAATTGAAAACATTCTCGCCCGCAGCCTGACGGCGCAGCTCTTCATACACCTGTTCAAGATATTCCGCATCCATCTTGTTCTTGGTCCGCGTGATGAAATAGCATACCTTCGCCTTGCCGAAAAAACCTTCTTTTACAAGGCGGAAACATGACACGCCGTTGATAGAGTCGGTATAGATATTATTGAACCCCTTCTTGTCGATGATCGCCTGTGTCTGTTCGATGGTGAAGACGTTGCCTGCGCGGATATGGTCCAGATATTCCATTATCATTTCTCTGCGCTTTGCATCTGTAAAAGAAGAACCGTATTTTTGTGTGATGATACCTGATACGGTATCATAAAAAATGTCTACCAGATAGTTAGTCATAATTGCCGCCTCCTGACCTCAGCGCTGCAATTACGCAGGCTGTTCGTTAAAATGTCATATAAGACCGTGAAGATGTCAGATGACCTCCGAAGGCTGTGCTATCTTGCCTGCCACTGCCGAAGCAGCTGCCACATAGGGAGAAGCAAGATATACCTCAGACTCGGGATGTCCCATTCTGCCCACGAAATTTCTGTTTGTTGTAGCCACAGCCTTCTCACCTGCTGCGAGGATGCCCATGTGTCCTCCGAGACATGGACCGCAGGTAGGTGCGGAAACTGCGCAGCCCGAGTTGATGAATATCTCCAGCAGTCCTTCCTTGAGTGCTGTGAGGTAGATATTCTGTGTAGCAGGGATGATTATGCATCTCACATGATCTGCCACACGCTTGCCGTTGAGTATCTCAGCAGCGGCACGCAGATCCTCGATCCTGCCGTTGGTACATGAACCGATGACTACCTGATCGATCTTTATCTCGGGTATATCGTCGAATGTCCTTGCGTTCTCGGGAAGATGCGGGAAAGCCACTGTAGGCTTTATCTGTGAAAGGTCGATGGTGTACTCCTCATCGTACTCAGCGTCGGCATCTGCTTCAAATACCTTGTACTCTCTGTCAGTTCTGCCCTTGAGGTATTCCTTTGTCACCTCATCTACTGCGAATATGCCGTTCTTTGCACCTGCCTCGATAGCCATATTTGCCATACACAGTCTGTCTTCCATAGTGAGGTTTTTAAGTCCCTCGCCCATGAACTCCATAGAACGGTAGAGGGCACCGTCAACACCTATCATACCGATGATATGCAGGATAACGTCCTTAGCGGCGCTGTATTTCGGCAGCTTGCCCACGATGTTGAACTTTATCGCAGAGGGTACCTTGAACCAGGTCTTGCCCGCAGCCATACCGGCACACATATCTGTGGAACCTACGCCTGTTGAGAATGCGCCAAGCGCACCGTAGGTGCAGGTATGTGAATCGGCACCGATGACAGCATCACCGGGAACGACCAGACCTTTTTCGGGCAGCAGCGCGTGCTCGATGCCCACATCTCCCACATCGTAATAGTGGGTGATATCATACTTCGACGCGAACTCGCGGCACTGCTTGCACTGCTGTGCAGCCTTGATATCCTTGTTCGGCGTGAAGTGGTCCATGACCATAGTGATCTTATCCTTGTTGAAGATATCGGTGAAGCCCGCCTTATTGAACTCATTGATGGCAACGGGAGTTGTAACGTCGTTGCCGAGTACAAGGTCGAGGTCTGCCATGATAAGCTGTCCTGCCTTGACTTCGCTGAGCCCTGCGTGAGCTGCGAGTATCTTCTGAGTCATTGTCATACCCATGTTCTCATCTACTCCTTAAAATAGTATAGTATTCCATATTTTAATTATAACTTATTTTTAATCAATTGTAAAGACAAAACGGCAGAAAATATAAATAAATTTTTTGAGAGTTTTTGTCAGAACTGTCAAAAAATCATATTTGATAATATAGTTTTACTGTGGCGTTCATGCAATATTTAAAAAAGTATTATTCATTGCAAACAGCGCGTTTACTGTAATTACCTCGCATCTTTTTCAAGGCGGCGG
>NZ_CAMHRZ010000083.1 GCF_946187255.1 uncultured Ruminococcus sp. | reverse complement strand
AGGCGCGTGGGGCTTTACCATTGGCAGTGCATTTTTTGATAAATGCTTCGGAGAGAGCTTTCCCGAACAGATCGAACGTGTCTGCGGGCATATTCTCGGAAGGGAGAAGATAATATGCTGAAAAAGCTGTTTCCCGCAGCTTATGCGGACAGTGTGTATACACTTGATTATGATAAGCTGTACAAAAAAGGGTACAGGGGACTGATACTCGACATAGATAATACCCTCGTCCATCACGGTGATCCCGCCGATGAGGATATCAAGGCACTATTTGAAAGGATACGCGCCGCAGGTCTTAAAACGGTGCTCCTTTCGGATAACGAGATATCCCGTGTGCGCCCCTTTGCCGAAGCTGTAGGCTCGCCCTTTGTATGCGATGCCGAAAAGCCGTCTGTTTCAGGCTATAAAAAGGCTCTCGGCATACTGGGACTTGACAGGAAAAAAGTGGTAAGTATCGGAGATCAGCTGATACTTGATATTCGCGGCGCAAACCGCAGCGGCATCGACAGTATCCTGGTTCATTTCGTTGAAGTCAAGGGCGAAAAGGAACTGGGGCAGAAACGCTATTTTGAGTATTATGCCCTGAAAGTCTGGGAAAAGACACCGTTCTTCAACAGGCTTGGGGATATCTATTCAAGCGGAAAAAACCGTCCTTTCCTGCGCAGTGAGAAGATACTGTTCTGTGACATAAACGACACCACCTATGCCATATCCGAAGCTAAGGAAAAGGCAAAGCGGATAGTGAAGGACGCTGTCAGCGGCGAACGCTTTGCGACCAGGCGCACACAAAAGCGTCTGCCCAACGTGGTATCGACATACAGCTCGCATCTCATAAAAAAGGGCAAGGGCATAGACCCCACACTGCAGCGCAACAAGGCGGTAAATATAAGGATCGCCGGAGATACTATGAACGGTATGCTGATACTTCCCGGAGAGACTTTTTCTTTCTGGCGGACAGTCGGCAAGATAACTGCGGCAAAGGGCTACCGCGACGGGCGTATAATCTCGGGCGGAAAGCTGGAGCCGGGTCTCGGCGGAGGTCTTTGCAATCTGGCTAACACGATACATAATCTTATACTCCACAGCCCTCTGGAGGTCACCGAGTTCCACAGTCATTCCGATGCGCTGGCACCCGACGGTCCCGTGCGTGTGCCTTTCAGTTCGGGAACATCGGTATGCTATAACTATGTGGATTACCGTTTCCGCAACTGCACCGATCAGCCCGTACAGCTGTGCGTTTGGTGCGAAAAGGGCGAACTTCGGGCAGAGCTTCGCAGCAAGCGGCAGTTCCCGTATACATTTGAGCTGCTGGAAGAAGATCACCACTTCTCAAAAGAGGGTGACAAGTATTACCGCATCTCAAAGATATACAAGCTGACCCGCGACCGAAAGACGGGGGAGATCATTTCAAAGGCTCTGGTGCGCGACAATCACTCAGAAGTCATGTATGATCCGAGCGAGATCCCGCAGGAGCTGATAAGGAACTGAGATATGTACGGTATTTTCTTAAAGCGTTTGAAAGAAGCAGACCTCGATATCCATGCTATCGAGGTCTTTCATAACGGAGAGACAGTCCTGCACCACACAGCAGGTGAGGACATTCGCTTCCCCGTATATTCGGTGACCAAATCAGTCACCTCTGCGGCATTTTCACTTGCCTGCGATGACGGTCTGCTTTCGGCAGAAGTACCCCTTGCCGAATTCCTTGATACACCGTACGGCCCCATGATGACGGAGGACTTCAAAAAACTGCCCTTTGCTCGTTTTCTCACGATGACAGCAGGGAAGTATCCTTTCCGCCCCGATGGTGAAGACTGGCTTTCGATGATACTTTCACTTGATACCGACTATTCGGACACAGGCTTTCACTACTCAAATATCCCCGCCTACCTTGTTGGCGCAGCAGCGGAAAATGCCGTTGGCGGAGATCTGAAAAGCTATCTCGAAAAGCGGTTGTTTGAGCCTTTGGGCATCCCCGCGATATCCTGCCGTACTTCTCCCGAAGGGCATTTTTACGGCGCAACGGGCATGGAGCTAACTGTGCATGAGTTCGCGCTTCTTGGCAGGCTCTATCTTCAAAAAGGGGAGTGGCATGGCGATCGGATCATAAATGAGAAGGCTGTCATCGAAGCGGTTACGCCCCATGTTGAAACAGGCGCAGGAGACTGCTACGGTTATTTCTTCCGTGTGGCGGAGGATCATTTTACCTTTTCGGGAAAATGGGGACAGCGCTGTCTCGTATACCCCGATGAGGGGCTTGTCATAGCCTGCCTTTCACATCAGCCCGAACGTTCAGACGAGCTTTGTCGGCTTCTTGAAAGCTGTGCTGAGGAGATTTGCAGGCAGCTTTCGCAGCAGTGATAAAAGTTCTTTTTAGCTTTTGTGTTGCTGATAAAAAAGGGATTTAGAGGAGTAATACAATGATAACATTTTTTCCTTTTTCTGATCCGCCCGATACAGCCTGTTTTACTTGCTGTCATGTTTTGGACGAACACAGACCTATCTTGTATGTTTCACATGATGAGGACGGATGCTGGCAGTTCTTATGCGGTGAAATCCATACCCTCGAAGATGCAAGGATCGTTTCACTGGCTGATATATTGCAGATCGACAGTTCTGTGGCAGATCTTGCAGATCTGGATCACGGCGAGTATGCAGAAGCAGAATTTAATGACAGTGATCGGAAGACCTACAGGAGAATATAAAACGAACACTCTTGTAAAAAAGGAGTAATAAAAATCTGACCCGCTGCGGTATATCCCACAGCGGGTCTTTTCATATCAAATATCGGGATTAACGTGTACCATACAGTGCTTTACTTCGGGGAAATGTGATTCGATGGCATCATGGACTTCTTCTGCCGTATTGTGGGCTTCCACCAGTGTTTTTTTAGCGTCCATCAGTATCTCCACCTCGACGTATATCTTTGCGCCGAAAAGTCTGGTTTTCAGCTCGTCTATGCCGATAACGTCATCCACATTCATAATGACTTCTTTCATCTCGTCTACGGTCTCATCGGGACATGAATGATCGACCATCTTGTTGACTGCATCGAGGAATATATCATAGGCTGCCTTTTCGATAAATACGCAGATAATCACGCTTGCGAGAGGGTCAAGGACAGTCAGTCCCATTCTCGCTCCCAATATACCCGCGAATGCTCCCACAGAGGACAGTGCATCCGATCGGTGATGCCATGCATCAGCCATCAGCGCCCCCGAGTTTATCTGCTTTGCCGCCCGCTTGGTGTAATGGTACATCAGCTCCTTTATCACCATTGAAGCCACCGCTGCAGCCAGTGCAAGTACTCCCGGCTCCACAGGTATCTCCGAACCCTGAGCAACTATCTTTTGTACTCCTTTCAGTCCTATTCCCAAGCCCGTTGCCGCAAGCACCACAGCCAGTATCTCCGAAGCCACACACTCCATCCGCTCATGACCGTAGGGGTGTTCCTTGTCGGGCTTTTTTTCAGCCAGCTTAACGCCTATTATAACCACGAATGTGCTGAGAACGTCCGATGCCGAATGTACAGCGTCTGATATCATCGCTCCCGAATGGGCGAATATACCCGCCAGCAGTTTCAGCAATGAAAGCACCACATTGACGATGATGCTTACCGCCGACACTCTCAGCGCCACAGCCGACTGATTGTTTTCTTTATCTGTATTCATATTTTCATCTCCGATCAACTACACTATTGTTGTGGGTGAATGGGCAGATCCCGTCACCCGTCATATATATCCTATTCCACTTATACCGAAAAAGTACAGCGTCATAGCCATTTTTTCTTTTTGAAGAACACAAGGCTGAGCAGCACGATCAGTACGCTTATAATTATCACGATAGGATAAGCCATCCTGTATTCCAGTTCGGGCATATATTTGAAATTCATGCCGTACCAGCCCGCTATCAGCGTAAGGGGCATAAAGATGGAAGTGATAACAGTCAGCACTGTCATTATGCGGTTCTGTTTTATGTCCAGTCTTGACTGATAAAGGTCGCGAATCTGTATGGAATACTCCCTCAGTGACGAGGTTATGTCATGCAGTCTCGATACCCTCTGATTGAAAAGGTGGAAGTACCTTACATTTTCTTTCTGGAAAAAGTTGTTTTCGTTCTCTTCCAGTTCCTGACTGAGATCCAGCAGCTGTTCATAGTGTACCCGCAGGTCACGCAGGTCGCTCCTGATACGGCTGACCCTCAGTGACGGGTCTGCTTCGTTGCCTTCCAGGATACTTGATTCTATCGTGTCCAGCTCCTTGTCCAGTTCTTCAAGCATCACCTGATCATTGGTGACGATCTGTTCCAGAAAGTCGTATATGAACCTTTCAAGGCTTGGCAGCGCCCATTTCTTTGAGCGTATGATATTCCCGATGATACTGTTGACCATTCCGCTGTCATCGATAAATACTATACCCTTTTCATCCAGTGCAAAGGCGAAATTCGTGCAGGATTCGGAAGGGTCGCTGCGGTCGGGGACGGAAAATGTTCCCGTAAGAGAATCATAGTTGACTTCGGCTTTGGTGGAATGTACGGCGGAAAGGTCTATATCCATTTCTATCCCCATATCGAACCGCTCTCTCTGCTCCTGCCATTCAGCGGAGGTCAGGACAGCGACAAACTGTGCGGGATATTTTTTGTCAGCGGGTAGCTTTGCGTTTTCAAGTGTGTTTTTTATATAATAGAACATTGTTTTCTCCGTTTAGCTGATATCTCAGCTCTGTGATGTAACAGAAATGTCGGGAGCAGGAAACCGCGCCCGACTTTTCTTATGTATTACTTCAATACTTTTACGCCTTTTACATGAGCGGCTAAAAGCGAGATGTCGCTTACGTTGACGAGCTTGTCGCCGTTTACATCAGCGCGTGCGAGTTCATCCTCTGTCAGTGGCTTGATGCCCTTTACATAGGCAGCAACTTTTGCGATATCGGAAACGTTCACGATACCGTCGCCGTTGATATCGCCCTTCACCTCATCATCGAAGATACCCATATAGTAACCGTCAGCGGTCTTGACCTTATCAAATACCTTTATCAGATAATGGTCACCTATGATGTTTTCCACATTTTTGAGGAATGTCAGTGTGTGGAAGAAGCTGATCTGTGAGGCAGTCCCTGTCTTGAAGCCTTCCTCGTATTTCTCGGCATAGGCTGCTTTGTAGACATCCGCATACTCTGCGGCTATGCCCTCAACGGGAGTATCATCATAGCTTGCACCATGTACTGCATTGAAGGGCACACCGTCTTTCAGACCTGCGTTGAAGCCTGCCGCTGCGCCTGCTTCTGCGGCGAGATCGCGGGGATCGGTGTTCTCTTCACTTGTAGTATCTTCATCGCCGGTGGGCAGCTCATCAGAGACCTTTCCCGTGAACAGAGGATCCCTGTCGGGATCGAAATCGGGGTCGTTGTAGTCTGCGGGGAGCGCTTCATCATAGTTTATGCCGATACTGTACATATAGTCCTTCACCAGAGTCGGACCCAGTGCCCTAAGCAGAGGATATACCGACGATCTCAGTGTGACATATTCCTCCGCAGTTATGGGACCGCTTCCCGCCGAAGCTGCGGTGTAAAGGGTAGATTTGTCCATAAGTGCGCAGATATCGTCAGCGAACTTCTTGTACATCTTGTCGCTGTTGTGCTGTGTTATGCCGTAGAAGTCGCGTAACAGCATCTGCTTTGCCATCGGGTTAAGCTGTATCTGCGAAATATACATACCCAGCACCATACCCTGAAGATCTTCTCTCTCCTTCGGAGTTTTTCCGTAGTACATTTCCAGCAGAGCACTTATCTGTGTTTCAAGCCCCTGTGAATACTCCTCACGGGTCATGCTATCCGAGAAGAATACAGTAAATTCGGTGAGGAATTCATCCTGTTTCATGCTGCCGAACTGAGCTATATCGATATTCTTATCCATTACCAGCTTGTAGGTCGGCAGATCCTTGTCGGTGCCTACCCACTGATCCTTACCGTTTGAATAGAACCCCCAGCCTGTGGGATAGATATAGTTCACCACATCGTTTTTGTCTCTTATGCAGTAGATATTGTCATACTTCTTGTCAGAAGAGGAAGCAAGAGGCGCTTCAAAGGTGTATACGAATACATCATCGGCAGAGGTATTGAATTCATCGGGGTGTTCGTTTATGTAAACGCCCGTGAGGTCTGCGACTGCACCGCTCCTGGAATAGCCGCTTATCCATATCTTCACATTTTTAAGATCATTATCAGCGATATATGCTTTCAGCCTTTCGTTTACCTTTTCGGAAGCGGCAGCAAAACCAGAAGCATCGCCCGATATGCCCGAAAGGAAATTGGAAGCCCATTCCTTTTCGTAATTTGTTCCCCTCAGTGATACTGCGATCAGGTCACTGTCGCCTATCTTCTTGTGGGCAATGGCAGTACCGATGGTATCCTTTGTGGGTTCAGCATCAAGGTCGTATGTCTTCACGTTATCAAAACCGATCTGGTCAAACAGCTTGGTCACACCATCCTTGCCGTTGCTGAAAGAAAGTGAGAGCACCAAAGACATGGTAGTCAGGTGTGCATTATCTTTAGCGGACGATGTTTTGAAATAGCTGTCGCTGTAAAAATAATCCTGCTTTTGCAGTTCGCCCTTGTCATCAGAGGGATAGTAAAAGTTACCTTTGATGATCTCACCCTCCTTTGCAGCAGCTGCTGACAAAGGCATCATGCCCATTACCATGACCGCACTTGTTACTGCACAAAGTGCTCTTATACTTTTTCTCATACAGATCCCTCCCGATCCTTTATGTTTTCAGACAGATAAAAATTATAGAAATAATATGTCAGTTTCTATAATAGATTATTATAACACATTCCATCGAAAAAGTAAAGACATAGTGCATCATTTTCGCCCAAAATATGTAATTTAACGTGAGGAGCCAAACTTTCGTTGACAGCCCCTTTGTATCAATTGCCGTTTAAATAATATGTGCTTTGGTTATATTTTACAAAAAATGAAAATTCTGTTCACAATCGCCTGCGTTCAGCTTGAAAATCGCAATATATTATGATATAATGACATAAGTCCGACCGCGGACATATTACGATATATGTAATACTTTAAAACTATATCTATCAGCAAAAGGAGGAAAACACTATGACCCATAGTATCACAAAGCGCACTCTTGCAGCCGCAATGGCGGTGCTCTGTGCTGCGGGAACAGTACCCGCAGGCGTAAAGACAAATAATTTTATCGGAACTTCGGCGATCACAGCCTACGCGGATGCGTCGCAGGCATCTGCTGCTGTCGTGACCACCTATGAGGTATCTACCCTTGAAGAGTTTATTGAAGCGGCAAACAATGCCAATGACGGCGATACCATCAGACTTGTTGATTCATTCACCGTTGTGGGAAATTATACCATAGACAACGGCAGTACATTTACAGTTGACTTCAACGGCAACACTATCTATTTTGACGGTGAGGGTACCTATAAGGTACAGAGCTATATACGCATAGATAACGTCGATGCGCACATCACTTTCCTGGACAGCGGTCACGGCGGCGGAATGTCTGTCATCAATCCGTGTGTAGTCCGTCTCCTGATGATGGACAGAGGTACCGTTGAGCTGCTGAGCGGCAGCTATATAGGCGGTCTTGATACCGTAAGGACAAATACGAGCGGTGCAAATGTATATATCAAGGGCGGATATTATGATCTCCTCAAAGAGGATTCAGATGGTCCGTTTTATGTAAACGGCTCGGGTAATTATTATCTCTCAGGCGGTTACTATACCGAACGAAGCAATATGGACGATACCAAATTTGCTCTCGTTGAAGGACACGAATACTATGAGACAGGCTACGAGGATTTTACTGTAGGTGTCCGCAAGACCGATGCCGTATCAATGGCTGATGTAGATATCGCAGCTGTAGACGATCAGGAATATACGGGCAAAAAGGTCACACCCGCGCTGAATGTCACCTTCGGTTCAAGGGGTATGAAGGAAAATGTGGATTATACCGTATCTTATGAAAACAACACAGAGGTCGGCACAGCCACTGCTTATATATATGGTATAGGTGATTTCTACGGCTTTGTAACCAAGACATTCAGCATCAAGAAAATGCCCGAGTACACTATCCCCACGAATTTGAAGATAGGTTACGGCAAAAAGGTCAAGGATATAAAGCTCCCCGAAGCGGAAAACGGCAAATGGAGTTGGGCAAAAGGCAGTCAGAGTGTCGGTGATGTAGGTCAAAAGTCCTTCAAGGCGATATTCACCCCAAATGATACTCAGCAGTACCTTACCGTTAAGAATATCTCTGTTCCCGTTACAGTGCATCATACCTATAAAAAGGTCAGTGCTGTCGCTGCAACTTGTACCACTGCGGGCAACATAGAATACTATGAATGCACCGACGGCAAGTATTATACTGATAAACAGGGCAAAAACGAGGTATCTCTTGATGATACGATAGTACCCGCATTGGGGCACGCCTACAGTGATCCTCAATGGAAGTGGTCAGATCTAGATTCATCTGTTCCTGCATCTGCCACCGCCACATTCGTATGTGATAACTGCGGAGACACCCAGACCGTTGATGCCGTAGTTACCACAAAGGTGATGGATGCCACATACTCCTCAGCAGGCAAGCGGATGTATACCGCTACCGCAAAATTCTGCGGTCAGACCTTTACCGAGACTAAGGAGATAGCTATCCCTCAGCTGAAGCTCACCCATGTTGAAGCTGTTGAAGCTACCTGCGACAAGGACGGCAATATCGAATACTGGTACGATGAAGCCAACGGCAAGTATTTTACCGATGATAAGGGCAAAAACGAGATATCCAAGTCCAAGACCGTTGTCAAGTCAACAGGTCACAGCTTCGGTGGACCCAAGTGGAACTGGGCAGAGGACTATTCTTATGCGACACTGTCATTCTACTGTTCAAAGTGCAGATATGTTCACGGAACAAATGCTTTGATAACAAAGGAAAAGACCGAGCCTACCTACACCACCGAAGGCAAGATCGTTTACACCGCTGCTGCCACATTTAACGGCAAGAAGTATACCGACACTGTGGAAGTCAAGCTCGACAAGCTGAAATATACTGCCCCCGAGGTATGCTATGATTCGTGTGAAAACGCGGTAGCTCTTACCTGGGATGCGGTCGAAGGTGCAGAAATGTACGGTATCGCAGGCTATGTGGACGGTAAGTGGACTCTGCTGGACAGATGCGAGGAGAACTGGTACAGGCTTGAAAACCTCAAGGAGGGCAGCGAGTATAAGGTAGCTGTTGTCACCATGTCTGACGGCAAGTGGATCATGGATTTCTCCAATGCGATAACCGTTACTCCCCTGACCGAAGAAATAAACCTGTATCCGAAGGTAACGACACAGGTAAAGGATAACAAGATCGGCTTCAAGTGGACAAAGATCCCCGCCGCCGAGAAGTACGGCATAGGCGTATACCAGGCTAACAAGTGGAAGGTAGTAAAGCAGCTGGACGGCAGCATCACTTCCTGGACTTCTCCGAAGGTCGCAAACGGCAAGTACAGATTAGTGGTACTTGCAAAGGTCAACGGCGAATGGATAAGCTATGATGTATTCAAGAAGTCCTTCTATGTTACCGTTAAGTGATCGTTCACCGCATCATATCTGATCAAGTGTAAAAAGGCTGTGCAGCATAGCGCTGTACAGCCTTTTTGATGCTATATAACGGATAAAAAAGAGGCGGGACACCTTTGCCGATGTCCCGCCCGGAGTTTATAGATTTATGACTCAGTTTCAGCTTCATCAAAGTTCTGCAAAGCATCGTAGCCCTGTTCGCCTGTTCTTACCTTTACGACATTCTCGATGGGGTAGATGAACAGCTTGCCGTCACCGTAGTTGCCGGTGTACAGCGCAGATCTTGCCGCATCGATAACAGTGTTAACAGGTACGGCACAGACAACTATCTCAGCCTTTACCTTAGGCAGCAGGTTCATCTCGATGGAAGTACCTCTGTAGTAGTGTCTCTGACCGTTCTGCATACCGCAGCCGAGAACGTGGGTGATGGTGATACCTGTAACGTCTATGGATTCCATAGCCTGGATGAAATCCTGGAGCTTCTGCTCCTTGAATACTACAACGATCTTTGTCATCTTGGGCTGACCGTTAGGAGAAGGAGCTACATAGCTCTCTACTTCGACAGCCTTTTCAACAGATACGGGAACGATAGGAGGAACATCTCTGCCGACCTTCTTTACGCTCTTAGCGTCGTCCTTTGTGTAGCCGTAAACGGAAGCGTCGTTCATGGAAGGTGCAAAGTCAGCATAAGAGGATACCAGACCGTGCTCTGTGATATCCAGACCGATGATCTCTTCCTGCTCGGAAGCTCTCAGTCCCAGTGTAGACTTGATGATAAGGAATGTGATGGTGATGGAGATAGCTGCCCATGCAGCAACTGCACCGAAGCCCAGCAGCTGGAGTCCCAGCTGTTCAAAACCGCCGCCGTAGAAAAGACCCTCAGCCTTGATGCCGCCGCATTCAAGCTGGATAGCGTATCCGGGAGAAGTCTCTGTTGCAAACAGACCAACTGCGATCGTACCCCAGATACCGTTCATCATGTGTACTGCCACCGCACCAACGGGGTCGTCGATGTGGAGCTTATAATCAAGGAACCATACGCCGAAGCATACGAGGAAACCGGAAACTACACCTACGGCGATAGCGCCTGCGCAGTCCATAACATCGCAGCCTGCGGTGATACCAACGAGACCTGCAAGGGAAGCGTTGAGGCACATGGAAACATCGGGCTTGCCATACTTGAGCCATGTGAATACCATTACTGTTACAGTAGCGATCGCAGGGGCAACAGTTGTCGTAAGGAAGATAGAATCCAGCTGACCTACCTCAGAAGCAGCTGCGGGGTTGAAGCCGTACCAGCCGAACCAAAGGATGAATACGCCCAGGGCACCGATTATAAGGTTGTGTCCGGGGATAGCATTTACCTTGATCTCTCCGTCCTTGGTCTTGGTGAACTTACCGATACGGGGTCCGACTATCTTGGCACCGATCAGTGCGCAGATACCGCCGACCATGTGTATCGCACATGAACCGGAAAGATCATGGAAGCCCATCTGAGCCAGCCAGCCGCCGCCCCAGATCCAGTGAGCTTCTATCGGGTATATCAGCGCACTGATAACGCCCGAGTAAACGCAGTAGGATAAGAACTTTGTACGTTCTGCCATAGCGCCCGAAACGATCGTCGCGGTAGTTGCGCAGAACACCAGGTTGAATACGAACTGATCCCAAGCGAAATTATCATAGCTTGTAAATATGTCAAAACCGGGCTTGCCGATGATGCCCGCTGCATCCTCACCGAGCAGCAGACTGAAACCGATCGCGATAAATGCCACTGTACCAATGCAGAAATCCATCAGGTTCTTCATGATGATATTTCCTGCGTTCTTTGCACGGGTAAAGCCCGTCTCTACCATTGCGAAGCCTGCCTGCATGAAGAAAACAAGCGCCACCGCTATCATGAACCACACGCCAAAGACTGTTTTATCGGTACTTTGCGTGACCTGTTCCAGAATTTCCTGTACATCCATAAAGATAACCTCCCGAAAAAAATAAAGGAGATGCACGGGCGTCCTTGCCCATACACCTCCTTGTGCAGAAATAATTTTCTATTTTTTCAAGCGCTCGATAAACAAGAAAGGAGCTGCAAAGCATATCACTTTGCAGCCCCGTTGCTGTTATGTGCATATCATACACCAGTTTCCTCGATTTGTCAATACCTGTTTTGCAACTTTGTCATTTTTTGCCTATCGGTATTTTTATGCTTGAAAAAATTATGTTCATTTGCAACAAGATTCAATGATCGCATTGACAGGGCGTAAAAAGGATGTTATAATAACATAGGCTGACCGATAATGTCGGGCGGCGAATACTATTTACAGAGTATACTGTGACCGATCTGTCAGCGGCGGGGTCATATATGATCTCTCTATATGATAATATCGGCAGCAAAAAGAATATCAGGAACGATGACGTTCACGGCGGATGATGCTATCATCATCTGCTGTGGACGCTTTTTAATTTTTTCGGGAGGAAAGTGTCCCTGAGCAAAAAGATGCTTATTTAGTTCAGACAGGAGAAACAGAATATATCGGATTTAATGCAGATAAAGTTACTCTATTCCCTTATATGGTAACAATTTATATCATTTTAACTATATTTTTTTACTTTGTTGCTTTGCCTTTGTCTATAATTTTATTGGTTCAAATATGGGATCATCAAGAATATAAAGATAAAGCAGAATACTGGGCTTTATATGCTTTTGTTTTCACTAATTTAGTCAAAGGAATTTTAATTGTAGTTGTTTTTTTCCATATGTTCTGCGCAAAAAGGAGAGAAAATAATATTATAAAGAAAAATATGAAACTTAATGAAGATAGGATAAAAGAACTTAGAAATGAAGTTGTACAAGCAATTAAAAATGCAAAATAAAATTTATTTTTTGAGTTTAATATTATTTTTAAATTTTAATTAAGTATGAAAAAATAAA
>NZ_CAMHRZ010000082.1 GCF_946187255.1 uncultured Ruminococcus sp. | reverse complement strand
CTCTCCCCTGCCGACGCTGAAAGTTATACCCTCCAGCGCGTTTTCTTCGCTGTCGGCGTAGGAAAAGCATACGTCCCTGAATTCGATACAGGGCGCTTTTTTATCAGCGGTGACTTCGCTGCTGCCATCGTCGGTAACAGAGGGCTTCACCGCGAAAATGTCGTTTATCCTTATGGCGGAAGCCTGCATTTTCGTGATGTTCGTCACAAGTATCGCCATTGCCAGCAGCGCGAGAAGTATCTGGTTCATATAGTTTATCAGCGCGATGACTTCGCCCTGACTTATCATACCATTATATACATGGTGTGCGCCCGCCTTGATTATGACGGCAATGGCTATATTTACCAGAACGTAGGTCAGCGGGTTCATCAACGCGTTTATCCTGCCCGCCTTTATCTGTAACTCGGTGAGTTCATCCGTTATCCCGCGAAATTCTCTTTCCTCATCATCGCGGCGGGAAAACGCCCTTATCACCCTTGCACCCGAAAGTGCTTCACCTGTCAGCAGATTTGTGCGGTCAAGGGTCTTCTGGATATGCTTGTATCGCGGTATCGTCAGGCTGATTATCTTATATATGACGAATGCCAGACAGGGTGCTATCACCAGGAATATCAGCGTCAGCTTCACCGAAATGGTAAAAGCCATGATTATGGCGCCGATAACTATGAACGGTGAGCGCAGCATCAGTCTCAGCAGGATATTCACCCCCGACTGCGCTGTATTTATATCGGCTGTCATGCGGGTAACAAGTGTGCTGCTGCCGATATTGTCTATCTCGGCGTAGGAAAGCCTGTTTATATGCTTTAAAAGGTCGGTGCGCAGTGCGGTGCCGAAGCCCACCGATGCCTTTGCCGCAAAAAACTGCGCAGTCAGCGAACAGGCAAGCCCCAGAAATCCCAGCAGTACCATTACACCGCCCATTTTCATGATATAGCCCATATCCTCGTTCTTTATGCCGATATCTATTATCCGTGCCATTACCACAGGCACTGCCAGCTCAAAACAGGCTTCTATCAGCTTGAACAGCGGACCGATAACGCTCTCTTTTTTGTAATTTTTCAGGTAGCGGAACAGTTTTATCATAATATTCTCCATACATGAACTGACGGACAAGCTGAACGCTGTCCGTCTGATAGATCATTTAAGTTTTTTTACCTTTACCCTTACCGCGGAGGAAGTCGATGAATCTTGACCACCAGCTTTTTTTTTTACCGGTACCTCTTCGGCAACTGGCGGCTGTTCATCGGTTTTCGGGGTATCCTCGATCTGTATCTCCTCTTTCACCGTCGGTGCTTCTTCGACAGGTGCGGCGGGTACAGGTGCGGGCTTTGGCTTTGGTTTGGGAACATTTGCGTAGGCTTCCGCGAAAAATCTGGTCTGTGCATCGATCACAGCACCCTCTGCGGGCAGACGCACATATTTTCCGTCGGGCTGCATATCCCTCGCCTTGACATTGTCCTTCATCTGTGTATCAAACAGATCAAGTATCCTCTGCTTGATCTCCTCATTCAGCACAGGTGCGGCGACTTCCACACGGCGGGTGGTGTTCCTCGTCATATAGTCGGCGGAGGATATATACACGCTCTTTCTCACGCCGCCGCCGAAGATATAGATACGCGCGTGTTCAAGATAGCGTCCGACTATGGAGCGAATGCGCACATTTTCAGTGACACCGGGCACACCCGCCACAAGGCAGGATATACCTCTTATCATCATCTCCACCTTTACGCCCGCCTGAGAACACTCGACGATCTTGTCCATTATGACCTTGTCCGTAAGGGAGTTGAGCTTTGCGCCCACATAACCCTCGCCGCCTGCCTTTGCTATGGCTATCTCGTTATCCATCATTTCCAGCACACGGTTTTGCAGACAGTGGGGTGCCACCAGCAGAAGATTGCTGTTATCCACCAGCTCGCCCACCGACAGCGTGCGGAATACTTCCTCCGCTTCCTTCGCTATCTGCTTATCCGCCGTCATAAGGCAAAGATCGGTATACAGCCCTGCGGTCTTTTCGTTGTAATTGCCTGTGCCTATCTGTGTGGTATACTTCACGCCGTCAGCAGTCTTGCGGGTGATGAGACACAGCTTGGAATGAACCTTCAAGCCCTTGGGACCGTACATCACCCTACAGCCCGCATCCTCCAGCTGCTTTGACCAGCCGATATTGTTTTCCTCGTCAAATCTCGCACGAAGCTCCACCAGTACAGAGACCTCTTTGCCGTTTTCCGATGCGGCACAAAGCGCCTTTATCACCTTGGAATGCTTTGCCACACGGTAAAGGGTCATCTTTATGGATACCACGCTGTCATCCTTTGCGGCTTCATTCAGCATCCTGATGAAGGGCTGTATCGACTCGTAGGGATATGACAGGAACAGGTCATGCTCGTCGATCTGTTCGATCATTCCGCGTTCCTCGTCTATCATGCGGGAAAGCTGCGGTGTGCGCGGTTCAAAGAAAAGCTCCTTCTTTTCGGAAGCCTTGTCGAATATGGTGAACACATAGGACAGATCAAGAGGTGTTTTTTCAATAAAGACCTGTTTTTTGGACAGTTCCAGCCTTGTGCAGAGCTCTTTCTGGAGAGGCTCGGAGATCTGCTTTGAAAGCTGTAATCTCACGGGGCAGAGGCGCTTGCGCTTGTTTATCAGCACAGACATATTCTGCCTGAAATCCAGTTCGCGGTCAAAGCTCTCGTCCACATCGATATCAGCGTTGCGGGTTATGCGCATGAGGGTCTTTTCATCCACCTTATAGCCTGTGAATATCTTGTCGGTGAAGTGGTATATCAGCTCCTCCACCAGCACATAGGCGATGGAATCATCCTGACGGGGCAGGAATATCACCCTCTCGAACTTTTCACTGCACCCGATGATACCCAGAGTTATCCCGCTTTTTGAAGTCAGCCTTGCAGCCACATATATGCTCTTGTTAGGCAGGAACGGGAAGGGATGGCGCTTATCGATTATGAGCGCATTGAGGAAAGGCTTGATCTCGTAGGCATAGTAGGCTTCGAGAAATTCAAGCTCCTGTATCGTAAGATTTTTCATGCTTTTGTGCATGATATCCTTAGTTTCGAGGGCTTTGTGTATGGCTTTGAAGCTGTCGTCCTCAGTTGCGATGAGCTCGCGCACGCGCGTAAATATGGCACTGAGCTGCTCAGAGGGCTTCATCTTGGATTTATTGTCCTTCTGCGAATCATCCACCAGAGAAGCGTCATAAAGCGAGCCTACCCTGACCATAAAGAATTCGTCAAGGTTGCTTGAATATATGGACTGGAACAGCAGTCTTTCAAGCAGAGGATTGCGCTCGTCGCGTGCTTCTTCCAGCACACGCTCGTTGAATTTGAGCCATGAGAGCTCACGGTTATCGTATACTCTGTTTTTCACGGCATTAACTCCTATCATATAGAATAAGCTATAATATATTATAGTACATTGTGACGAAATTGTCAACCGCAAAAGAACATAATCGCGCACAAAATACAGCGCCCGAAATCCGGACGCTGCTGATGTTATTATGAGAGTTTTTTTATGCCCTTGACGTGTGCCGCCAGCATGGCTATATCCGAAACGTTTATGCTTCCGTCGCCGTTGAGGTCGGCGGCTGATGCATCAGACATCTTCTTCACGCCCTTGACATGGGCGGCAAGTATCGAAACATCAGAAACGTTGACTGCGCCGTCGCCGTTCAGGTCGCCACGCAGCCTGCCCACTGCTTCGATCTCGACGGTGCAGGTCCCGCCCCTTGTAATGTCATCAGTGCTGAACGGCTGCTTCATGCCGTTGACCCATACCTCAAACTTCTTTGAAAGATCCTTTCCGTAGGCGGGAGTTAGCTTGAATTGCAGTGTATAGCTTTTCCCTGCCTTGAAGGTGTCACCCTCCGTTCCCCTTTTCATCGTGCTGCTTTCTGCCCATATCAGATCGGTGATCTTTACATCATCAGGTATCTCACCGAACCACACTGCGGGATCAGAGGTGCAGTTTTCGCCGTCTCTCGGTGCTCTCAGGTCAAGATATGTCCTTTTTACTACGGGTTCGCCGCTTATATACAGATATCCGTTGTATATCCCCTTAGTGAACAAGTAGGTCATCTGCAGCTTTGACGCTTCGCTGATGCTTGAATCCATGAAGCAATCATAAGCTATGCCGTCATCAATGTATGAGATGCCGATGGGATAGTGATCTCCCCTCTCCGCATCTTTTGGGACAACAAAATCTATCATAAAAAGACTGCATCTACCCAACGCCACATCTTCTGATGAATACGCATAGAACACGATCTCACCGTCTTTCACCAACTCCGAACCTGTGGTAAAGCCTTTGTCTTTCACCGCTGTTCCCAGAAAGATAAGCTCTTTTTCGTTGTTTGGCTCCACTTTCAGCCGTGTATCATAGAATATGTGGAACTTCATCCTGTTGACAGGGATATCCGCACCTACTATGCTGGCATATACCCTCTGTACCTTGCCGTTTGAAAAGTCTCCTTCGGTACCTATCTTATCAAAAAACAGCATTATGCTGCCTTTATAGTTTTTAGGGTCGATCTTTGGACAGTTCCATGCCTGCGGCTGTATCCATTTTGAACGGTCATACTCGACTTCACGGTCATCCTGCCTGTCGAAGTAGTTTTCATGATCTTCCGCACTGACCTTAACGGCACAGCAAGGCAGGAATGTGACCGCCGTCAGCAGCATCACAAGTGCGGTGGCAAAACTCGTCCAACGTGTTCTGATCGTCCTCATATCTCCTCATCCTTTTCAATGGTCTAAAAATACGGCAGCATCACCGTGACCACATTATATAACAAATATTTACAGCTGTCAACCTTTGCACGGATATCACTTGTTTTCATCTGTGCGCAGTACACTTCTCTCCACAGCCTTTTTCCAGCCGCTTATGAGTTCGGCGCGTCCGTTCTCAGCCATTGAGGGTATAAACTCGCGGAATTTCTGGGAGACACGGTTCAGCTCTTCGCGGCTCTCCCACATACCGCAGTACAGTCCCGCCAGGAATGCGGCACCTGTTGCGGTGGATTCCACATTGCGGGGACGTATCACGCTCCTGCCCAGTATATCCGCCTGGTACTGCATGAGGAAATCGTTCTGCGACGCTCCGCCGTCAACTTTGATAAGTCCCAGCGCTGAAGTGTCCTCCTCCATCGCGTTTATCACATCCGCAGTCTGATAGGCTATGGCTTCCAGCGCCGCACGAACGATATGCGCACGCCCCGAACCTCTCGTCAGCCCGCATATCACTCCTCTGGCATCGCTGTCCCAGTAAGGCGTACCAAGTCCCACGAATGCGGGCACAAAGTACACTCCGCCGTTATCGGGGACGCTTGCCGCTATTTCGGCAGTTTCTTCGGCACTGCTGATGATGCACAGCTCATCGCGAAGCCATTTGACCACCGCTCCCGATACGAATACCGAGCCCTCCAGCGCGTAGGTGATATTACCGCCCATGCCCCAGGCAATGGTGGTCAGCAGACCGTGAGCGCTCTCAACACATTCGCTGCCCGTGTTCATCAGCAGAAAACCGCCTGTGCCGTAGGTGTTCTTCACATCGCCTTTCAGGAAACAGCACTGCCCGAAAAGTGCAGCCTGCTGGTCGCCCGCACAGCCGCATATAGGTATCTCCGCACCGATAACAGCCGCATCCGTCACGCCGAAATCCCCCGAACAGTCCCTTACTTCGGGCAGGATATTCTCGGGTATGCCCATCAGTCCCAGTATCTCCCTGTCCCATTCAAGGGTATGGATATTGAAAAGCATAGTTCGCGAAGCGTTGGTGTAGTCGGTGGCGTGTACTCTGCCGCCCGTAAGGTTCCATATCAGCCAGCTGTCCACTGTACCGAAAAGCAGGTCTCCACGCTGCGCCCTTTCACGAACACCCTCCACGTTATCGAATATCCACTTTATCTTAGTGGCGGAAAAGTATGGGTCGATCAGCAGTCCTGTCTTGCTGCGGAAGAATTTGTCCAGCCCCTGTCCCGCAAAGCGTTCGCAGGTATCAGCGGTGCGGCGGCACTGCCATACTATCGCATTGTAAACGGGTTCACCCGTATTCTTATCCCATATTATGGTAGTTTCACGCTGGTTGGTGACACCTATGGCGGCAATATCCGCTATGTCCTCACCTGTCGATGTGATATGCTCTATACAGTCGCGCAAAGCGTGCAGCTGTGACTCCAGTATATCCTTCGGGTCATGCTCTACCCAGCCCGCCTTCGGGAATATCTGCGGGAACTCATACTGCGAAGCGTATACCTTTGCGCCCTCCCTGTCAAATAAAACAGCCCGCGAGGATGTGGTGCCCTGGTCCAGGGCAAGGATGTATTTTTTCATGGATATCTTCCTTTCTTTTACTTTGATATACTTTATCCGCTGTTCTGCGGGACACACCTGCGGCATATACTGCATCGAGGTGATCACAATGAAAAAATTCAGGATAACAGAACTTCTGATATCCATCGTCAGCGCAGAACTTGTGGGTGCAGTGTCGGCACTGCTGTCGGGCGGAGAATTTCGGGGATACTTCGAGACACTGAACAAACCTCCCCTTTCACCGCCTGCGTGGGTGTTCCCCGTTGTGTGGGCGACATTATACGCTCTTATGGGGTATTCGGCTTATCTCATATATCTTTCCGATAACAGGGGGCGTTCGCGGGCGCTGGGAGTATACATTTCACAGCTTGCAGCAAACTTCCTTTGGTCGCCCGTATTCTTCGGGAAAATGAGCTTCATCGGCGGCATCGTCATCATCGCCGCACTGGACATACTGGTGGCTGTGATGATGATCCTTTTTTACAGGATACGCAAAAAGGCGGCGATCATGAATATACCCTACCTCACCTGGTGTCTGTACGCCACATATCTCACGGTGGGAACATACATACTGAACAGATAGTAATATCTCCCATCGCGCCCGCTGTTATGAAAAAAGGCTGCTGCAAAATGCGCAGCAGCCTTATGTCTCGGTTTGTCAGACGGGTATCTTACCGTTCAGCTTGTCGATGATGACAGGCAGTTCGTTGTCTATCTTGTCATTGTCAAGCTGGCAGGTGCCCGCGTTTGCATGACCGCCGCCGCCATAGGAAAGGCACAGCGAGCCGATATCGAACTTCGAGCTTCTGTTGATGATAGACTTGCCTATCATTACGGCAGTATTCTGCTTCTTGAAGCCCCATGCCACATGGACTGACAGCTCTACCTCGGGCCACATAGCGTATACCATGAAACGGTTGCCCGCGTATATGGTATCGAGATATCTCAGGTCGATCACAGCTACCTTATCGTGTATCTTTGTTATCTCTCTCAGCTGTTCCTTGAACTTTTCCTGCTGTTCAAAATAAAGATCCACACGCTCCTTGACATCGGGCAGCTTGAGTACATCCTCGATGGAGTGGTCAACACAGAAATCGATCAGCTTCATCATCAGATCATAGTTGGAGATGCGGAAGTTGTGGAACCTGCCGAGTCCCGTTCTTGCATCCATGATGAAGTTCATCAGCACCCAGCCCGAAGGGTTGAGTATCTCGTCCTCTGTAAAATCAGCGCTGTCGCCCTTGTCAACTGCATCCATGATCTCTTCGGAAACACCGTGAAATACCAGCTCGCCGCCGTAATAGTCATATACTACTCTCGCTGCGGATTTTGCATTGCCGTCGATGATATACTTGCCCAGATAATCCTCCAGCTTGTTTCTGATGAGCTCGCTCTCGTGATGGTCGAACGCAAGCCCAACGCGCTTGTCAAAAGGCAGATTGGTGGTGATATCATTCTCGGTTATCTCGATCTTACCGTCCTGAACGTCCTTTGGGTGAACAAATTTGATCTCGTCGATTATCCCTATCTCTTTGAGCAGCATGGCGCAAACCAAGCCGTCAAAGTCACTTCTAGTAACAAGTCTTTTCATGTTTGCCTCCGTAATCATAATTATAAACGATCTTACTGCGGGCAGTGATGCCGCGCACACTCTCTTCTTAACCTATACATAATTATATCAAATTTTTCCGTTAATGTCAATAGATTTTTTAGATAAGATAAACTATTTTATGATGTTTTTTTCAAAAGCCTTCATTTGAGAGCAGATATAGAAACAATATGGTAACAGATATATAATATTTCCTCACCTGCGGCAGTTAACAAAACAAAAAATTCCGGGATGACTTATAAAAACCGGTCTTGACCTTGACATCGGCGGAGATTTGATTTATACTTGTGTAAAAGCCGTATCATATCGGGGAGGTATAAAAATGAATATCGAGGAAAACCGCATCAGCGATCTTAATATCTATCTGACAAGGATGCAGCGTTCGATACTGGACAAGATGTTCTTTATCGACAAGGTGTTTGAACCATTTGAGAATATAGTCGATTTCGGCTGTGCCAACGGCGAGCTTATCAAAGCAATGCTTCCCATGTTCCCCGACTACAAGTATATCGGCTACGACATCAGCAGCGATATGATCGCCGCCGCGAAAGAAAACGTGAGCGAAGCCGAGTTTTACAGCAGCTGGGAGGATATACACATCCCCTTTGAGAACAGCCTGCTCAACATTTCAAGCACGATACACGAGGTGTACTCCTACGGCAGTGAGGAGGACATCAATGTATTCTGGGAGAGGGTGCTGAAAAGCGGGTTCAGGTACATCGCCATAAGGGATATGATGTTCACGCAGGCGCAGCAGCGTCCCGCCGATCCCGAACAGCTGCAAAAGGTACGCAGCAGTGCCTACGGCGTTTGGCTGGAGGATTTTGAAAAGGTGTGGGGCGAGATAAAGGATCAGAAGCAGCTGGTGCATTTTCTGCTCAAATACAAGTACACCCAGAACTGGGAAAGAGAAGTGCGCGAGAACTACTTCCCTATATCGGTGGAACAGCTGATGGAATGTATACCCGACACTTACAGGGTAGTATACAAGGAGACTTTCACACTGCCCTACATTGCATGGCAGCTGCGTAAGGACTTCGGTTTCACGCCGAAAGAGCATACACATATCAAGCTGATACTGGAAAAGCGCTGACTCTCGCTGTTTGTTCACTATATGTTTACAAATTGCACACTGTCGCCTATTGACAAAAATGCGATTATATGGTATAATCTAAGAGCATTAGAAATGCAAGAGGAGTTATTAATTAGAATCAGAATTTAAGGCTATGGTTAGCTTTGCTATGTCTGTTTTTAATTAATAACTCCTCTTTTTTGTATCTTGACAATAAAATAAGCTTCCCGCTGCCGAATGATGTACAGCAAAGAAGCCCGAAATATGGCTTTCTGCGTGTGCAGGCACAGGGAGGCGAACAATGCTATGACAACAACAAACAGCGGCGCAGCGATATTCAATGCAGACAAACATCTGCAAATAATCATTGTTTCAACATATCGCGTAACTGTTGTTTGTTGAAAATAGAACGGCAGCAGCGGAACGATACGCACAGCAGAACTTTATTTTTAGGAGAATTATTTGTTAGCACCGTCATCACGGTGCCGCTCATAGATGATGAGCTTTCTTTTATTTCGCAAATACCCCACAATTGAATAGAGTTTATTTGTATCGTGAACCTGCTGCCACCCATTAAAAAAGGTACCGCCCGACGGTACCTTTTTTGCATATTAAGAGTATGCGGAGATCTCCCTGCGGTCAGTAATTCATCGTCACCGATGAGTCCTTGAAATTCTCGTCAGCGTACTTCTTCATAAGCCTCATGCCCACGATGTGGTTGCTGTGGATGTTGATATGCTTGGGCTTCTTGCCGTTCTCTTTCATCCATATCAGTATATCCAGCCCCGTTTTCTCTTCGCCTAAGTTATAATCCAGATCGACAAAATCGAAATCATTGAAGATAGAGAAGTACAGCAGACAATCCTCATACGTTCTCACACATTCAAAGCCTTTGGGAAAATCCCGCTTATCATCAACGTATAATTTAAGACCCATGCAATGACCTCCGTTCTCAATACTCACATGACTGCAGCTTACCTGTTCATGATACCATATAACAGCACCTTTGTCAACTCTGCGCTTACGAGCGGTCACAGCCTTTCGGGTATTCGGAATTCTTTTAAAATTTTTTACTGAAAATTGCAAAAACCTATTGCTATTTCTAAAAAAATATTGTATAATATCTATATGTTGTTTTTTCATAATAATTTACAAGGAGAGTTATACTATGAAGATGCTTGATTCTATCGGTTTTGTTACCGGATTCGACAAAGAAGTCGGCGAGGCTATGGGTCTTGAGCTGGCTCGTCAGAGAAGGAACCTGGAGCTCATCGCCAGCGAGAATATCGTTTCGCCTGCGGTCATGGCTGCTATGGGCAGTGTGCTGACAAACAAGTACGCTGAGGGTTATCCCGGAAAGAGATACTACGGCGGCTGCGAGGATGTTGATATCGTTGAGCAGATCGCTATCGACAGAGCCTGCAAGCTGTTCGGCGCAAAGTTCGCTAACGTTCAGCCCCACTCGGGTGCACAGGCTAACACCGCTGTATACTTTGCTCTGCTGAAGCCGGGCGACACTGTTATGGGCATGAGCCTTGACAACGGCGGTCACCTGACTCACGGTTCACCCGTAAATATCTCGGGCAAATATTTCAACTTTGTTCCTTACGGCGTTAACGATGAAGGCTTCATCGACTACGATGCTATGGAGAAGCAGGCTAAGGAAGTTCAGCCCAAGCTGATCGTTGCAGGCGCTTCCGCTTACCCCAGAGTGATCGACTTCGAGCGTATATCCAACATAGCAAAGTCGGTAGGCGCATACTTCATGGTAGATATGGCACATATCGCAGGTCTGGTCGCTACAGGTATGCACCCCTCTCCCGTGCCTTTTGCTGATGTTACCACCACTACCACCCACAAGACCCTCAGAGGTCCCAGAGGCGGTCTGATACTGACAAATGACGAAGCACTGGCTAAGAAGTTCAACAGCGCTATCTTCCCCGGCACACAGGGCGGTCCTCTGATGCACGTTATCGCAGGCAAGGCTGTATGCTTCGGTGAGGCTCTCCAGCCTGAGTTCAAGGCTTACGGCGAGCAGATCGTAAAGAATGCACAGAGACTGGCAAAGGGTCTCGTTGACAAGGGCTTCGCACTTGTATCCGGCGGCACAGACAACCACCTGATGCTTGCTGACCTGCGTCCTTTCAACATCACAGGCAAGAAGCTCCAGAACGATCTTGATGCGGTATACATCACCGTTAACAAGAACGCTATCCCCAACGACCCCGAAAGCCCCTTCGTTACCAGCGGCGTAAGAATTGGTACTCCCGCTGTTACAACAAGAGGTCTTGTTGAGGAGGATATGGATGTTATCGCAGAGTGCATCTATCTGACAGCTTCCGACTTTGAGGCAAATGCCGACAAGGTAAGAGAGATGGTAACAGCTATCTGCAAGAAGTATCCCCTGTACGAATAATTGTACAACAAATGCGACCCGGGAACAGGAATGTTCCCGGGTCTTTTTATGTCTATTTGCCGCAGTAGGCAATGGCATCTGCCTGGAACTGCAAGCCGTTTTCTCCGCCAACATGGGCAAATTCCGTCTGAATGGATTTGCGGACGGGATATTTGCCGTTGAAGCGTTCCTTTATTATCTTTTCCATTATCGGGATATTCCACACATCGCGGAAAAGGCAGTCCATCTGCACCACGTTTTCAAGGGTGAGGTCAAAGAGAGCGAGACGCTTTTCCATTTCATCAAAAGCGCCGTTTATCTGTTCTTCCACAGTACCGCCCACATTTCCGACACAGTAATTCAAAAAGCAGTAGTCTCCTGCCTTTATTATCCCAGAATGTGCCCATTCCTCATTGACATCTTTTCTGACTATCTCGCCCATTTCAATCCTCCTTGACTTTCTTGGTGGTCTTTCTGCGTTTCGGCGCTTTGTTGTTGGAAAGCGGATTGGCTTGCGCTGCCTGTTTCAGGTTCTCACTGCTGAGATGAGTGTAGATCTCCGTCGTTGCAAGGCTTTCATGACCGAGTATGTCCTTCAGAACCAAAGTGTCCACATTTCCGTACTGATACATAAGTGTAGCCGCAGTGTGGCGCAGCTTGTGGGTGGTGATACCCAGATTTCCGAGACCCGCCTTTTTCAGGCTTTCTTCCACTATCTCCTGTGTTCTGCGGCGGGAGATGCGGGTATTTCTGTTGGAAAGGAATAGTGCCTTATCGGGAGTCTGTACCGCCAAACGCAAAGGAAGATAGGCTTTCAGCGCATCTACGCAGGCATTGTTGAGGTATACGATACGCTCTTTCCTGCCCTTACCGAAGAGACGTATAGTGCCGCTCTCAAAGCTGAAATCGCCTATATCCAGCCCGCAAAGTTCGCTCAGACGCATACCGCAGTTGAGGAACAGGGTTATGATACAGTAATCCCGTTCAAAATGATCGGACTCTATGGAAGACAGCAGCTTCTGTGAGTCTTCGAGGGAGAGGTACTTTGGAAGAGACTTAGTCGGCTTTGGGAGTTCCAACTGTGTCAGCGGGTCGTTATCAAGAGCGCCCTTTTTGAGATGCAGATAGGAATAGAACTGCTTCAAGGCTGAGGTCTTCCGCGCCCTTGTCTTAATGGAGTTCTGCCTTTCCTCCGCCAGCCATTTCAGATAATTATATG
>NZ_CAMHRZ010000081.1 GCF_946187255.1 uncultured Ruminococcus sp. | reverse complement strand
GTACATTCTATCACGCTAATCTCGTCGATACCGCTTGCCATACGCTTTGTCAGTGCAGTGCCGTCATACTGCAAGCTGTCCGAAAAAGTGTCCTCTTCCAGCCAGCAGCCCGCCATTGCGTGACCCTCCGTCACCACCAGCAGGCTGTTGAGTCCCGCGGCTTCAAGGCAGGCGCAGTAAAGTACTGCCATATCCAGACAGGTGCCGCACTTGCCCTCCAGCACCACATCGGGCAGACGTATGCGCTGTGCTTCCTCAAAGCTGGCAGGCGGTACCGTATACGCGATATTCTCCTGCTGCAGTGCCGCATACACCGCCCCCATCTGCTGCTTGACGATATTGGGATTGCGTGTCTGATAGCCCGTAAAAGCAGGGTCTCCGCACCATTTTTGCAGGAACAGGCTCGCCTTTGAAAGCACCCCCTGCACCGCAGGATGATTGGGCGTTATGAACGCCGCCACCGTTTCGGGCATAAAGTTCACGCCCGTCCACTGGTCGTAGGCAAGCAGTTCAAGGCTGCGCACCTCCCTGCCGAGGATGGTCTCGCCCTCAGGGGTACGCTGTACCGCTTCGATACGGACATAGCCCGCTATCTTCTCGGTCAGTGAGAAAAGGTAGTCGGGTTTCAGCACTATCTCAACGGGAGATATCTCGGATGGCACAGCAGGCTGAAGATCTATGGCACCCGACTCGTATTCCAGCGCAAATTCGGGCTCAAAAGCCAGCCGAAGGAACACGCCTTTAAGCGTTTTGTCCGAATTATTGGTCAGTATTATACTTCTGAACACAGGTACATAATTCTGCTGCATCGCAAAATTTATACGGGCGGTCACAGCGCCGCCGAATGAAACAAGATTTTCCATAATGCGCTCCTCTCGGGGAAACATAGCAAACGTTATCGAAGTTCTAATGCCGCCTGCTATAAAAAGTTTATACTTAGTTAAAATTATACCACCAAATCTCCCTCATGTCAACGATTTGATGCACAAAAATCGGCTATAAAAAATATCAGCCGCAGGAGATGATCCCGCAGCTGATACGCTGTGTTATTCTGTTGATATATCAAAGCGGTGCGGCACATTCCCAGTGGGGCACCAGCAGTGACAGGTCGGAAATACGCTCTGTCAGTTCCTTTTGGATATTCTCTATGCCGACGATGCCCTCGATATAGACCTCATTCTTAATATCACGGTCGGGTATCTCCCAATCGTTTTCGATATACTCCTTCGGGACTTCATAATCTCGTATCAGAAAGACCGTAGTTTCCCGCTTTTCGGCGCTGATATATTTATCCAGCAGTCTTTTTCGACCGTCTTCGACCATATATCCTGCAACGGTAACGAAATGCCGCAATCCGGGTGAAGAGGCCGCTATCTCGGCAGAAAGATGCACCCCTGTGATAAGGTCGTTTATCTGTTTCATTGAAAGCTCCATTTGCTTCACCTCGTATTTCGGTCTTTATTCGTCATGTTCACAGCGCCGCAGTATTATTTCAGACTGCCGTCATACCACTTGAAGCCGTCTCTGCCGCTTTCCTTGACTTCATAGAGTGCTGCATCGGCATAGCTTTTCAGCTCCTCGATATCGCGGGAATCATCGGGATACTGCGCAGCGCCGCAGCTGCAGCTGACCTTGAACATATCATCGTTATCCAGAGCCGCAGGTCTGATCTCGTGTACTCTGCGTTTTAACTCGCTCAACAGGTATTCCGTCTTTGACCTGCTGGTCTCCTTGATGAACACAAGGAATTCATCTCCGCCGTATCTTGCTATCAGCGCGTTCTCCCCGAATAATTCTTTCAGCAGTGCCGTAAATTCCGTCAGCACCGTATCGCCCGCATCATGTCCGTACTTGTCATTGACGGTCTTGAAGTAGTCGATATCGATGAACAGCAGCGAACTGTCGGGCTTCAGGGACTTTTCAAAATGCTTTTTCACCGCTATATCAAAAGCACGTCTGTTCATGGCACCTGTCAGCGGGTCATGTATCGACAGGTTCTCCAGTATCATCTTATCCTCCACATCACGCTTGTGGCTTATCCAGAACATCACCATCGTCGCCGTCAGCAGCATCACGGTGAATACCAGCACTATCGTCCTGAAATTCTCCATAGTCGATGACATGGAACTGCTGGGTATCCTTACCACCACGTTCCATCCGTGCATGAAATCTATCTCGGAATATACCTGTGTATAGCTGACATCACCGATATGGTACACCACCGCATCAGAGCGAATGTGATTTTCCATACTCTTTTTCCAGTTTTTGTATGCCTCCTGATCTTCGGGATCTATCTTGTTGCTGAAAGTGAGCAGTGCGTTCGCCCAACTGCCAATGGCGTACTTGTTGCTGCCCGCACACTGTATGATATTATCCGACTCCGCATCCATCAGCCAGATCTCGCTCTCGTCGTCAAGTATCTCAGTATAGGCTATGTTCTGCACCTCTTTTAGCGGATAGGTCAGGAACAGCTTGCCCTGTTTGCCGCCACCGTACTCCATATCCGAGAACAGCGTGAACACAGGCTGTCCCGTAAGTCCCGAACGGTAGGGAGCCGATATGGACACAGGCGACGCAAGTTCCGCAGTATCCATAAGATCCCATTTATCGAATTCTCCGAGCTCTGTTTCCGTTGCGTATATCCTGCCGTTTTCGTCCACAAAGCCCATGCTGATATATCCGCCGCCCTGAGTATCCCTCAGTTCTTCATAAAGCTCTTCAAGATCGGCATGATCCTCCGCCGAAAACAGCGCCGACATATTCTCCGCCGATGTGGTCATATATTTTATGGAGTTGTTCATCTTCTCAGCCACCAGCCCGCATATCTGGGTGGTCAGGCTCTTGTCATGCTCCTTGATAAGCAGATTTATCGCGCTTATCATAACGAATACGCCTATCACGCACACCAGCAGATAGACAAGGAGCACTCTGACAAATGAACCGCTCCTGTTCAGCTCCTCGCTGACTTCGTACCTTTTCTTCATGTTTCCTCTCAGTTATGACTCAGTATGTCTTTTACTTCCGGATAGTCAAGATTATCCCTGTTCACCACGACTATACCCGTATCAACGAACTTTACATCGCTGTTCTCGCCGTCTATGAGCCTCAGCGCCGTCTCTATGCCGGTATACGACATATAATACTGCCGCTGCACCAGCGATGAAGCCGCATACTCATCAGACTTTATCAGCTGCGCCATCTCATCCGAGTAATCAAAGCCGACCACCGCTATATCCGTCCTGTGTTCATCAAGGATCACCTTGGAAAGCGCCACCGTGGAGCCGTTGTTGCAGCCGAAAACTCCTTTGAGATCGGGATAGTCGTTCATCAGCTCACGGGTAAGCCCGTAGCCCTTTTCGATATCGCCCTCATTGGACTTTATATCCGAAATGACCTCCCAGCCCTCGGGAGCATAGCGCACCCAATGCTGCAAAAAACCCGCAAGCCGCTCATTTATGGTCTGCGAAGCTATGGAGCCCACCTGTATCCCTACTTTCAGACTGCTGTCATTGCCGTTACCGTTGGCTCTCAGCTGTCTGAGCATCTCGGCTGCCGCTTTCTGTCCCGCCATGAGATTATCCGTCATATAGCATACATCATAGCTGTCGGTATTCGCGGCAGTATCCACCAGCACTATCTTAGCATCCGAATCGTATACCTTTTCCACCTTATCCGCAAGCTGTACCGAATCATTGGGCGCAAATATCACAGCGTCGGCATCCGCCGCCAGCGCTTCGTCCACCAGTCTTGCCTGTGACTCCCAGTCAATCTCCGAATGGCTGCCGCTGTAGTATACATTGCAGTCAAAATCCACCGCTGCGTCCTTTGCACCGTCAACGACCACCTGCCAGTAGGTGCTTTCCAGATTTTTTATGATAACATATACATTCTTCCTGCCCTCTTTTATCTCCCCGAGAGCGGAGAAAGGAGGTGCGGGCTCTATCTCGTCAGTATCTTCCTCCTGCGGCACACTGTGCTCACAAGCCGACAAAAGTACCGACACCGCCGCTGCCAGTGCGGCTGCTTTGATCTTATTCACGACACCTCACCCCTCTGCGATTGTTTCATTATTATTTCTCTACAAACGTTACTTAATATTATAGCATATTATGTTAGGATTTACAAGTATGTTTCGGATCTTTTTACAGAAGTATGTTTTTTCTTTTTATCTTACAGACTGCGGAGCCTGTTGAGGGACAGCTTTTCTGCAAAAATATCAGGCTTCACCGCACGCAGAACAGATCATCGTATGAAGCGGTACACAGCCAAATCGAGAACTTGGGTACAAAAAAATACGCATATTCCGCTGTTGGTTGTATTGTTAATTGAATATTCACATTTCATAATATCACATTCATAAATTTATGGTATGATAAATTAGTTTCATCCAATTTGCATTTCATCAAATACCGACAATACAGCAATATACAAGTAAGGAAAGATAGCATGAGTGTATTCAAATCTAAGGAAGCTGATGAGGGGTTATTGCCAAAGCTGATAGAAAACAGCTTTTTAAGGAAATTATCCTTTACCCAGTTTCTTATGTTCGGGTATTTACTGGTAATAATGATAGGCGCAGCGCTGCTCAGTCTGCCGATAAGCAGTACCGAAAGGGTATACACCCCGCTGCACCACTGTATATTCACCACCACCTCCGCACTCAGCGGTACGGGACTGACACTGCACGACACCTACACCTACTGGTCGCTTTTCGGACAGATAGTGATACTCATAGTTATACAGATAGGCGGCGTGGGTTTCATGAGCATCGGTCTGTTCGCCCTCAGCTTTATGGGCAAAAAGATCGGTCTCAAACAGCGTGCGACCATGAGGGAATCCATAGGCAGCGTGACTTCGGGCGGCGTTGTGAAGATGACGAGATTCATACTCAAAGGCACTGCGATATTTGAATCACTGGGAACAGCTGCGCTGTGTTTCTGGTACGTCCCTCGTCTGGGATGGGCGAAGGGGATATACTTCTCGCTGTTCCATTCCATATCAGCCTTCTGTACGGCGGGACTTGACCTTATGGGCTATTTCGAGCCGGGAAGCTCCCTCATAACCGCCAACGACAGCGTACTGCTCAATGTGCCGATAATTATACTGCTGGTGGTAGGCGGCATCGGTTTCTTCACCTGGTCGGACATAGTCACACACAAGCACCATATCAAGAAGTACTCCGCACAGACCAAGATGATACTTGTGGTCACGATAGTATTCTACCTGCTGGGTATGCTGGATATGGGGCTGCTGGAGTGGAACAATCCCGCCACCATGAAGGATCTGGATCTCGGCGGCAAGATAGTGGCAAGCTCCATGCTGGTCACATCGGGCCGTGATGCGGGCTTCGCTTCGGTGAACGTGGCAGGACTGAGACAGACTTCCATCATGCTCATGATATGCTTCATGTTCGTGGGCGGCGCTCCGGGGTCTACTGCCTGCGGTATCAAAGTCACCACCTTTGCAGTCATGATGATGACCATAACCACAGTGTTCCGCAAAAAGAAGAGCGTTGAGTGCTTCGGCAGAAGGATAGACGACACAACGGTGCGCAATGCCTGCTGTATCACTACGCTGTACCTGCTGCTGGTCATAGTATCGGCTATGATCATCACGGGTGTGGACGGGCTGGAACTAACGCCTGTGGTGTTTGAGCTGGTGAGCGCTATCAGTTCTACGGGACTGTCGATGGGCATAACCACCTCACTTTCGGATATAAGTATAATCATCGTGATACTGATAATGTTCTTCGGGCGAATAGGCGGTATCTCATTCATCGTCTCGCTGCATAACAACTATGCATCCAACAAGAGCCAGCTGCCCGAAGAAAAGATAATGCTGTGATAAAGATACAGCTGACATGGATACGCAAATGAAAAACAAAAAATTGGTATTAATAGTAATATGTATCGCCGCGATGATCGCTTCGCTGCTTACAGTAAACAGAATGATCACAAGCATATCTCTGCAGCCCGCCGATCACGACAGCAGCACAGCCGCTATCACTGAAAGCAGTGCAGAAAGCGTTTCGGAAGACAGTACTGCCGAACCCGATAAGCCTGAAAGTCAGGCGGAGGTAAAAGGCTCCGACAGCTCTGTTTACACTGCCGACACTGTATTCACCGCTGAGGATATCGAGCATATTGCGGGGACTTCACCGGATTCACGAGACAGAACGATACTGAAACTGGAATACAAAGACTACTTTCTGCACAGCGGGATCACACCGCAAAACAACTATCAGCGTGTACACTATATGTTATTCGACTCCCCCGAGAAAGCCCGTGATGCCTTTGAAAAGATCAGGACAGATCTCTACGAAGAAGACTCGGTCGAGATATCCGACGACTTTGTCTCAGGCAGAGAGCGGGGCGTTATGGATGCAGAAGTTGAAAGCTGTTTCCTGCTGAGGGGGAATATGCTGGTAACTGCTTCTGCTGCGTATTCAAATTATTACGATATCAACGACGAAGAAAAGGTACAGGCGCATAATGCCGAAAACAGAAAGAATTATGAAGAACTGAAAGAATGGCTGAAAAGCGAGTTCTGACATTGCTATAAGGCGAGGAAATAAAAAGGAGTTAGAAAGAATATGGCAAGATCATTTCTTATCGTGGGACTTGGGCGTTTCGGAAAGCACATGGCTAAATCACTGACAGCTATGGGCAACGAGGTGCTGGCAATAGATATCAATGAGGACAGAGTCAATTCGGCGCTGAAATACGTCACCGATGCCCGCATCGGCGATGCCACCGACGCACAGTTCCTGAGAGAGTTGGGCATAAACAATTTCGAGGTATGTATATGCGCCATAGGCGATAACTTCCAGGCTTCTCTGGAGACCACCTGCCTTATGCACGAGCTTGGCGCGAAATACGTTTTCGCAAGAGCGAACCGCGATATACATAAAAAGTTCCTGCTGCGCAACGGCGCTGATGAAGTCATCTATGCCGAAAAGGAGACTGCCGAAAGATTTGCAGTGCGTTTCGGTTCCGAGGGCGTTTTTGACTATTTCAACCTGAACGACAGGTATGCCATATACGAGATCCGCGTCCCTGACAGCTGGGTGGGTAAAAACCTTATAGAAAGCAACGTTCGTCAGAAGCACCATATCAACGTGCTCGCTGTCAAGCAGGACAACGACTTCCTCATGGCTACCATCGATCACCGCTTCACTTCGGACGAAAGACTGCTGGTCATGGGTACTATGGAAAATATCCGCAAGATGAGGAAATGATCTTGCGTCGGCAAAGTGCGCTCTCGGGATTCCGCGAGCGCGTTTTTTGTAAGGAGGAAATTTATGGAATGGCATGAGATAAATAACGCTGAGGATATAGCGCAGCTGCAAAAGATCTACGGGAATTTTGAGGATTCCTATCTTGTCAGGATGGAATACGTCAGCGGAGATCATGTGGATCATGAGCTTGTAGGCAGTATGATACAGTCCAACGACTTGCGGGCAGTATTCCAGCGGCTGGACGAAGACCCGTTCTCGATAGAGCTGTGGTTCACCCATACCAAGAGAGTGAATATGTTCTTTGTAAATCCTGCGGACAGGTGTCTTTCGGACATATACAGCGCAAAGGTCTGCATGAACAGCAGTTCGGTCTTCTGGACTGTGTATATGGATTTTGACCCCTACAGCGAAGCTGATATCTCAGCCCGCGACATAATGCTGATCGAAGCTGAGGGTATGCGTTGGCGCGTACTTTCGGAAAAGGCAGCGGAGGATAAAAGCAGCCCGTGAGCGCATACTCACGGGCTGTAATGATTTTTATCAGTTCTCCAGGTCTATCTCCATGATAGGCTGGCTTACGTCTGCGCCTGCGGGAACCATAGGCAGTACGTTGACATCCTTGTTGATGACAACATCCACCAGTACGGGTCTGCCTGCTGCGGCGTATTCCAGTGCTTTTTTCAGCTGAGGAACGATCTCGTCCTTCTTTGCGATGCGAACGCCCTCGATGCCGAAAGCCTCTGCCAGCTTCATGAAATCGGTGCCTCTCTCGATATTGGTCTGGCTGAAACGCTTGCCGTAGAACAGTCTCTGCCACTGGCGCACCATACCCAGCACATCGTTCTCGAATACCAGCTCTATCAGCGGTATCTTATGCTTTGCAAGGCTCGAAAGCTCGTTGCAGTTCATGAAGAAGCTGCCGTCGCCTGCGATATTTACTACTGTCCTGTCGGGGTTGCCTATCTTGCAGCCGATAGCCGCACCGAGACCGTAACCCATAGTACCCAGTCCGCCGCTGGATGCAAAACTTCTGGGGCACTTGAAATCGTAGTACTGTGCAGCCCACATCTGGTGCTGACCTACCTCGGTGGAGATTATAGCCTTGCCGTCTGTCAGGTCGTCCAGTGCGGAGATCACCTGATCGGGAAGTACCTCGTCATCGCTCTCGATGGGCACCATGTGCAGTGCGTACTTCTTCTTCCAGCCCATTACCTCATTGAACCACTCGGGGTGAGACATATCGGGAAGCAGTTCGTTCAGCCTTGCGATAGCCTTCTTTACATCGCCTGTAACATGGTGGTATACCTCGATGTTCTTGCCTATCTCGGCAGGGTCTATCTCGATATGGATGATATGTGCATTCTTTGCAAAGGTATTGGGGTTGCAGAGTACTCTGTCCGAAAAACGCGAACCCAGCACTATCATCAGGTCGCAGCCGCTTACAGCCTTTGCCGCAGCCTTTGTGCCGTGCATTCCCAGCATACCTATATAATTCTCAGAGGTATTGTCATAAGCGCACTGACCCATCAGTGACAGCGCCACAGGTGCGTTGCACTTTCTCACGAACTCCTTCATCTCATCGAAAGCATCAGCAGCCACAACGCCGCCGCCCGCATAGATGAAAGGTCTTTCGCAGTTTCTGATAAGCTCCGCAGCCTCTGCTATCTCGTCCTCAAAGGTATCGGGGTCGGTGTACTCCGATCTCAGCGGCTCCTGCTTTTCGTACTCTATCATAGCCGCAGTGATGTCCTTAGGGATATCTATAAGTACGGGACCCTTTCTGCCCTCGTTGGCGATGCGGAACGCCTCTCTTATGATCTCAGGCAGCTTTTCGGGATCCTTGACGATATAGTTATGCTTTGTGACAGGCATTGTGATGCCGCAGATATCTACTTCCTGGAAAGAATCCAGACCCAGAAGATTTCTGGTAACATTGCCCGTTATCGCCACCATAGGCACAGAATCCATATACGCGGTGGCTATACCTGTAACAAGGTTGGTGGCACCGGGACCCGAAGTCGCAAGAACGACACCCGTCCTGCCCGTTGTACGCGAATAGCCGTCAGCCGCATGGCAGGCAGCCTGTTCATGCGCGGTGATAATGTGTCTGATCCTGTCGGAATTCTTATAGAGCGCATCATAGATATTCAGCACTGCACCGCCCGGATAGCCGAAAATGGTGTCAACGCCCTGTTCTACGAGACATTCAATAATAACTTCAGAACCGTTAAGCTGCATAACAAATCTCTCCTTGTTTATGATAGAAAATTAACTGTAACTAATTATTCATTATACAATATTTGTCCGCGATTGTCAAGGGGTGACAAAAAACGAACGCTGCCCCGAAAGAGCAGCGTTATTTGCATATATCAGCCGTAGATCTCGCTTCTCAGCAGTTCGCGGCAGGCATCAAGGTCAACATCAAGAGTTGACTGATCGCCGTGATAGCCGTAGCCGTAAGCGCCCTCTGCGGGAAGTCTCAGGGACTTCATCTCGTAATTCAGCGAGAATACCGCCTTGTACGCCGAAAGCATCATATTTGCGCGGCTCATGTTCGACGAAAGATTTGAGCATACCGCCTTTGCAAATTTGTTCATCGTCAGCGGGTCGGAGCTCTTCGCCTTGTTTATCATCTTGCCGATGACCTCACGCTGTCTTTCGGTGCGCTGGAAATCCGCATTGCCCACATAACGCAGTCTTGCGTAGGCAAGCGCCTGATTGCCGTTGAGGGTCAGTCTGCCGCCGTTTGTAAGCAGGTCGGTGCTGCCCGCCTGACCGAGATAATAGTTCTGCTCACGCAT
Source organism: uncultured Ruminococcus sp. (assembly GCF_946187255.1). Taxonomy (GTDB): domain Bacteria; phylum Bacillota; class Clostridia; order Oscillospirales; family Ruminococcaceae; genus Hominimerdicola. The sequence goes on along the minus strand of NZ_CAMHRZ010000081.1, from coordinate 2,591 downwards.
AGGATCCTCCATGCCTGCGGCTTCCTCGTCAGTGACATCCACCTCAATGCCGCCAAGAGAATCAACTATATCTATAAACGCAAAGAAATCAACGTATACATAGTCGTCCACCGAAACATCGAAGTTGTACTCCAGCGTATCCATCAGCAGCTCCGCACCGCCGTAGACATACGCCGAATTCAGCTTGTCCCAGAAATCCACATCCTCGCCGCTGTGGTTCCTGCCCTTTATCTCCACATACATATCGCGCATGAAGGAGGTCATAGTGACGGTCTTTTTCTCGCTGTTTATGGAAAGCAGTATCATGCTGTCCGTTCTTCCGTACTCATTTTCATCTCTGGTATCGGAGCCTATCATGAGTATATTCGTGACTTTGCTGCTTTTCAGCGAACCGTTGGTGCAAAGGCGCTCTCCTCTCGGGCGCTGATGTACAAGACCCGTATAGTAATAAAGCATACCGTTGAGCCCGACGAACGCCGCCAGCAGCACTACAAATATCGTTGTAAACACCGAGCGGACAGGGTGCCTTTTTTCGTGGGCGAGCTTTTTTCCTTTTGCGTGCGACCCGAACTGCAGTTCCTCACTGCTGTAACGCCTTTGCTTCTGCTGAGGCTTGGCGCTCTTTTTCTTTTTGGACTTCGGCGGCTGCTGTGTGCGTGGCTTCTGAGCGGGTACGCCAGTATTATCCCCGCCTGTGCGGCTGCCGGTACGCTGTCCCTGACGGTCGGGTCTCCTTCTTGGTGCGGGCTGATCGTCATTCGGTGAATAGTAGCCGTCATCCTGCGGTCCATCATAATATCCGCTGTTTCGGGGTTCATAATATCCGCTGTTGCGAGGTTCATGATACCCATCGCTCTGCGGGTTATAACGCCCACCGTTTTGTGAGTTATAGCTTCTGCCACTCTGCTGATCATAGCGTCCGCTGTTTTGTGAGTTATAGCTTCTGCCATTCTGCTGATCATAACGTCCGCTGTTTTGTGAGTTATAGCGCCTGCCGCTCTGCTGGTCATAACGTCCGCTGTTCTGCGATCTTTGCCCGTTGCGCACAGGCTGCCGGTATCCGCCCTGCTGCGGACCGTTGGGGTACTGTGAGTTATAATTATCCTGATATTCTCCCGCAAAGGCATCATCTATGCTGCCCATGCGCAGGTCAACCTCACCGCCGCTGTCACTGCCCGCCATCCGCGAGAACTGTTCCAGCTGTCGGCGGTACTGTTCCTCATAAGGGTCGAGAGGACGGTTGCCGTTTTTATTATTATCATCCATATTGCTTATCCTTTCGGCTGTTATTCCTTAAAAAGCCCTGCCCTGTCTTTCGTCGGCGCAGAACACTATTATTATATAGTATAATTCTTTCTTTGTCAAACCCGAAGCCGCATTTTTCACCCCGATTTCACCTTTTTACCCTTTTGACCCCTGTTTTAGCGCCCCGTACTGCTGAAATGATCTGTTTTCGGAAACAAAAAACGGGCTGCCCGCAATATTTGCGAGCCGCCCGAAGAAACATATCTGCTCCAACAGCTTTAACGGATACCGAGCGCCGCTCTTCGCCCTAACAGCAAAAAGCGTAACGTGCCGAGCCGTCCGCCCGAGGACCCCGAGGACAAAAACAAAACAGCCGAAATAGCTCTCGGCTGCCTGTCAGAAGGAATATATAATATGAAATAAAAGGAGAATGGATAGCATTCTTTTTTCCACCTTATTTTTTTGTTAGAGAGAGGGTTTCGGGGCTCCGCAGACAAGACGTCAGCGGGGTAAAACTGATCGCCTTGCCAGGGTGTACCGGAAGTCCCGAGATTAGAAAATAAGGTGGAAATTGGAGTATATTCAATGCAAGTTGAAAACTTATTTATTGGGGACTGTCTCCCAGTCCTTCAGGAAACGCTCTATACCATTGTCGGTCAGAGGATGCTTGATCATCTGTCTGATAACGCCCATGGGTACAGTAGCGATATTGCAGCCTGCCCTTGCAGCGTCAACAACGTGGATGGGATTCCTGATGGAAGCGGCAATGATCTCGGTCTTGATGTTCTGAACAGCAAATATCTCAGCGATCTCCTCGATCAGAGCCATGCCTGTCATGCCGATGTCGTCAAGTCTGCCGAGGAAAGGCGAAACATAAGTAGCGCCTGCATTTGCGGCAAGTATAGCCTGTGCAGCCGAGAATATCAGCGTAACATTGGTCTTTATGCCCATCTCAGTCAGCTTCTTGCAGGCTTTCAGACCCTCTGCGCACATAGGCAGCTTGATAACTATATTCTTGTGGATCTTGGAAAGCGGGATAGCTTCCTCGACCATCTTGTCTGCTTCAAGTGATATTACCTCAGCAGAGATAGGACCGTCAACGATCTCAGTGATCTCCTTGACTACCTCTTCAAATACTCTGCCTTCCTTCGCGATCAGCGAGGGATTGGTGGTAACGCCGCAGATAACACCGAGAGCTTCTGCTTCTCTGATATCATCCACATTGGCGGTATCAACGAATAACTTCATTTTACTCTTCCTTTCGTGTGGCCTGTTTTATTTTCTGATATTATTATACAACCGATACTCATTTTTTTCTATTCATTTTTTGCTTATGTATAAATAAT
>NZ_CAMHRZ010000080.1 GCF_946187255.1 uncultured Ruminococcus sp. | reverse complement strand
TACGCGGTTTGATAAACTGACGACCCGATGTCTGCCATTGCCTTTTTTTGTCTTTTTTTTGAGGTATATTTTTATCATCGTATTGAAAGCCGTTATGATGCGGATCTATGTGGTTAGAACCCCTGTTTTTTGCGGCGGCGCTCTTTCTGCATTTGTATAAAATTATGCTTTTATTTTCCCGGACAGTATGTTATAAGTCCTCGGGCGGACGGCTCGTCACGTTACCGACACGGAAAGGGAGATAATTTGCTTCTCGGTAGCTTTACTTTTATAGGGAGATGTGTTATAATAATAACATACTTATATCTGCAAACGGAGGAATAAACATGAAAAAGACTGCGATGACCATATCCTATGAGTTATGGGGAAAGCTGTATCTCAATATAACGAATAAATGTCCCTGCGCCTGCACCTTCTGCCTGCGTCAGAACGATGACGGCGCTTACGGTTCTGACCCGCTGTGGCTGGAACATCAGCCGACGCTGGAAGAAGTGCTGGAAAACCTGAAAACACGCGATCTTTCTTCCTACAAGGAGATAATCTTCTGCGGTTACGGCGAACCCACCAGCGAGCTGGATATACTGCTGAAAACGGCTGAATATATACGCTCTGTGTGCGACACACCCATCAGGCTCAACACCAACGGGCTTGCCGATCTCATACACGAGAGGAAGACAGAACAGGACTTCAAGGGTCTGCTGGACACAGTCTCCATAAGCCTGAACGCCTCCGACAGTGAGGCTTATATGGCGATAACCCGCCCCAAGTGGAAGGATAAGGACTGCTTTGCGGCAATGCTGGATTTTGCAAAGAACATGAAGGAGTATGTACCCAATGTGATACTCACCGTTGTGGACGTTATCGGTGAGGAGGAGATCGCAAAGTCACAGGCGATAGCCGACAGCATCGGCGTGACACTGAGGGTACGTCCCCTTGAAACTTAATGATCTGCGGAAATGAGGAAGTAAAATGTATAAGATACAGATACCCGCCACATCGGCAAATCTGGGTGCAGGCTTCGATGCGTTGGGTCTGGCGCTGAACTATTACAACTATGTGGAGATGGAGGAGAGCGACACCATTGATATAGCTTCGGCTGACGGTGTGGAAGTTCCCTGTGACGAGCGAAATCTCATATACTTATCGGCAAAGGATCTGTATGCGGTGTGCGGCAAAAAGCTGTCGGGTATGAAGCTGAGACAGACCAACAATATCCCTATGGCGAGGGGACTGGGTTCGTCCTCAGCCTGCATAATCGCGGGACTTGTGGGGGCTAACAGGATGCTCGGAGACCCGCTGACAAAGGACGATCTGGTGGATCTTGCGGCGCAGATAGAGGGACACCCCGACAACACCGCACCTGCACTGTTGGGCGGCATAGTCACCGCTGTATTTGACGGCAGGAAGGTGCATTGGGTAAAGCAGGAGGTCTACACAAAGCTGAAATTCGTGGCGATGATACCCGACTTTGAATTGAAGACAGAGGAAGCGAGAGCGTGTCTGCCGAAAGAGGTCTCCCACAAGGACGCGGTGTACAATCTTTCAAGAGCGGCGCTGTTTTCGGCTTCACTGCTCACAGGAAAATTCGAGAACCTGCGCACTGCGGTACACGACAAGCTGCATCAGCCCTACCGTATGGAACTGATACCCGGATGCAGAGAGGTCTTCGACATAGCCTACACTCACGGTGCTTACGCCAGCTATATAAGCGGCGCAGGTCCCACCGTCATGTCGATAGTCGATGTGGAGAACAAATATTTTGCAGGCAAGATGAAATTCTCCCTCGATAACGCAGGTCTCAGCGGCTGGCAGGTCAAGGAACTTGCGATAGATAACGAAGGTACGGTCATATACTGATACACAGCAAACAATTAGCGGGATATGCGCAGGCATATCCCGTTGTTCTTTATATTATTTTGCCGTCAGCTGAGTGCGTTCGTGTTCGCTGATATGGTGAGTATCGTTGAATGTGCAGATACGGAAATTCGCTTTGCTTCCGTAGCGGTCGTCGGTGCATAACTCGGTGACGGCGGTGAAGTCGGCGTTGAAGCCCTGCCATACTATCATCGGGGATATATTCAGCAGGTGCGCCGTTACTGCGCACATCGCCCCGAAGTGGCAAAACAGCGCTATGGTGTCATCGCACTTGCGCTTTACCTCATAATGCCTGCCGCTGCGGATGAGCCCGTACTTTGCCAGTACCTCATCAATGCCCGCATTCACGCCCTTTATGCGCTCTTCCATTCCTGCGGCTGCCATTGCGGGCTGAGAATACCAGCCGTCCTTTTCGTACATTTCGGGCATCTCCGTCCAGTAGTCGGGGGGCACATCCCATACCATCTCCCTTTTGCCGCTGTCGGGGTTAGTCCACATCAGGTCGAACTCGTGCAGCCAATCGCATACTTCCGCCTGCTTGTCGGGAAATTTTTCCAGCGTGATATCACAGGTCTCACGCGCTCTGCCCATCGGTGAAACATAAAAGCCCTTTATATCCTCACCCGCCAGCCTTTCAGCCAGCAGTTTTGCCTGCGCGATGCCCTTTTCGGTCAGGCAGTCCTTTGCATAATCGGGCTCTCCGTGTCTTAGTATAAGTATCCTCATTTTAACCTCCGTGTATAATATCACGCCAAATATCGGGCTCAACAGTGCCGCCGAATACCTCTTTGAGACGAGCTATGTTCACGCCGTGTTCCGCTTTCCAGTGGTTCAGCGGATAGGAATAGTCATTCGTCAGTTCGGGCGGGTCCCTGTTTAGGGTGGACATGAAATCCTCCGCATAGCATGGATGTTTGGGGTCTTCAAGTATCCCGCATATACCAAGAATATCCAGCAGCACATCCACTTCATTCTTGTTTGACTTGAACAGCTTTGCACCTGTCAGCGCCTTCTGCAAAGCGCCCGCCTTGTTTGAGGGCGCAAGTCCCTCCGCCGCAGAGATGATGCCTGTGAGTATCCGTTCGTCCTCTTCGGTGTGCTGTACTTTGGGCAGTTCAAGGAACCTCTCCATATCAAACAGCGCATACACAGCCCTTTCGTGCCGCACTCCGCCGTATTTGTACCTCTCGTAGCTTAAAACATTGTAGAGGTTTTCGTATTCGTGGTCGATCTTGTGGTCGTTGTAGCAGTCCCATTTGCATATATCGCAGGATCTCTGTCCAGTACATTCGTGTTGGGGTATCGCCCCTGCGTAGTGGTAGCTTCCCAGCACCGAACGGTATTCCAGCGCCCTTGTGGACAGGCTGTAAAGAAAAGCATTTGCCGCATCTTCGGGGGTGATATTACTTACTGCCTTTGCAATGCGCCCCATGCACTCATCGTGACCAAGCGTTGCCTGCTTCGGGAACATTATGCCCATGCGCTTTGCGTGGCTGTACTCCTCATCGGTTATGCCGACCCTGATATATCTGCCGTCAACATTCTTGTAGTCAAAGGCTTTCATCAGTATCTTTTTCGCCTGCTTCATTTCAAGCCCTCCACAGCATTATGTACTCCTCGTCGTTCTCGTCCACCGTTTCAAATCCCACTTTTTGGTAAAGCCTTACTGCGTAATTCGCTTTCTGCACCGCCAGTGAAGCACGCCTGTAGCCCTCATTTTTCAGCCTATCCAGCATCGCCCGCATCAGCGCAGTGCCAATGCCCATACCTCTGTATTCCCTGAAAAGGGATATGGCAAAGGATGGCGTATCGTCGTCAATATGACCGTAATCGTCCATTATCCGCGTCCACACCGCCCCGACTATCCTGCCACCGCATTCCGCACAAAGGGCGCAGTCGCCTTTGCGGGTGCCGAAATCCTCTGTGTACACCCGCAGTTCGGGTCTTTCGATTATATCCTTTGGCGGCGGTTCAACGCCTTCGGGGATGAATATGGCTTCATAGAGAAAATCGTTCAGCACATCGTATTCGCTCTCTTTCAGCGGTCTTACGGTATATTCCATACACTTCTCCTTACGCTTGTGATATTCTTTTCTTCAAGCTCCTGCTCATAATCGCAGGCTGCCGCTGCCGGCATACCGTTTTCACGCAGCAGACGAAGAATACTGTCCGTCAGCTTGATATGCTCTCTGTAAAATTCTGTCTCCGCCATGACCTCATAGTACAGAAAGCCCTCCGATGGCATACTCATTTTCTTACTGTCGGCTTCCTCGTTCCTTTTGAGCATCATCTCAAAGTCCCTGAAATAACAGTCCCGCCGCTTTTTCTCCGCTTTGCCGAAGTGCTTTTCAAGCAGCTGCGCAACAGCTTCGGGGGAGGGCGCATGGATATACAGCTTGCAGTACATACCTTAGTCCCTTAGTATATCTCCGCCGACGCATTCGATCATGACTGTGAAAGGTCCGTCGTTTTCCAGCGTGACTTTCATATCCGCCCCGAATATGCCCTTTTCCACCTTGCCGTCAAAGCGCTCCTCACAGCATTTGCAGAAATACTCATACAGCTCATTCGATCTGTCGGGTGCGCCCGCATCCGTGAAAGATGGGCGGTTGCCCTTGTGGCAGTCGGCGTAAAGCGTGAACTGGCTAACGCAGAGTATATCTCCGCCCACATCGTTCAGCGCCAGATTGGTCTTGCCGTTCTCATCCGCGAATATGCGCAGCTTGCAAACCTTGTCCGCCAGCTTTTCGCAGTCGTTCTTGTCATCGCCGTGACCCGCTCCCATGAGTATCATGAAGCCCTTGCCTATCTGTCCGACGATCTTGCCTTCGACCTCGACCTTTGCATAATTAACTCTCTGTATCAATACTTTCATCACTGCACCTCTATCTCATAGCAATAGCTGAATTTTTCCCCCGCACCCAGCTTTATGGCGTGGGGCTTGTTCTCAATGTCGGGATAAGCATCATCGGCATATACAGGCAGGGAAGTCCAGGGCTCCAGACATACGAACGCCGCCCTGTCATCACCCGTCGGCGACCACACCGCTATGCAGTCCGACTGCGGGAACTTCACCGTGACGCTCCTGCCCGATATGCGGCTTTTCAGCGTCACAGCCTTTGAATTCGGTCTGTCGATCATTATCGCGTCATTGTCGAACATTGCCCTTGTCACCGCAAGAGTGTTCCCGTTGTCCGCCAGTACATTCCCCGCAGGGTCGGTTATGTGCTCGTTCATACCGTAGATGATGTCATAGTCCTCAAAGCTCTCGCCCTTAGTCAGCGGGCAGTTGAACGCAGGGTGCCCGCCCAGATAGAAGTACATATCCTTTACATCGGAGTTTTCTACGATATTCTCCACCCTCACACCGTTCTCCAGCACAGTGTAGCGCACCGTGAACTCAAAGGAATAGGGGTACTGCGCAAAAGTCTCCTCGTTCTCGTAAAGCACGAACTCTATGAAATCTTCGCCCTTTTTCACAAACTTGAAATCACAGTCGCGGGCAAAGCCGTGATTTGCTTTCATCGTGTATTCCCTGCCGCCCGCACGGTAAGTCCCGCCCTTGGGCGAACATATAAACGGGAAAAGTATCGGCGCATAACGCTTCCAGGCTGCACCGCTCTGCCATAGGTACTCCCTGCCCTCGTATCTCAGCGAATGAAGTTCCGCACCGTGTATGTGCGCGGAGATCTCCGTCTTTCCCTTTTTGATCTTGTATAACATCTTGTCCCTCCTGTACATCGAATGTATGATAAGCCCCGACCATACCGTCCCGAATATTATCATCGGCACACCTAAAGCCGAGTTGTCGTCCTTGTTGTCCGCAGGGTCGTCGGGGTCGTAGAGTATGGGGTATTCATTGCCCACTATGTCACTGCTGCCCGTAGATATGTAGCTGCCCGTGTATACAACGCCGTCCACGGTGTACTCTATATCAACAACGCGCTTGCCGTCATCCTGCGGATGCACACCCGTGATGACCGCAGTGGTCTCGCAGTAGAACCTGTTGGCAAAAAACGCGACAAATATCCCCCCGATGATGACGCAGATCCCGGGAAGTATGAACATGATACACGCAAACATCTTTTTCACAGCCCCACCCCCTCCGGTGTTGTCGGATATATTTTAACACATTTTTTGAGATATTGCAAGTGTGAAAAAAAGCCCTGCCCGCACTTAATACACTATGTCGGGGCAATGCCGCCAAAACCGCGCAGATACGCGATGTAAAAGACCTTTTACATTCCCCTGCACGCCATTTTTGTAAAGATGTTTGGGTGGATTTTCGTCTGAGAGGGTGGTAAAATATCAGCAGGAACAAAACATGGACGGGAGGTGAAAGGGCTATGCAGGAACTTGGGATATCAGCCGGCACAGCGGTGATAGTGCTGATCTCGCTTTACTTTGTGATAAAGTGGGCGGTAAAAAAAGGCATTACTGAGGCTTATCGTATCATCACAGGCAGGGATACTGCCGAAGATGCCGAGATCAGAGAACTGTTCGGACTTGAAAAAGAAGATGAAATGTGATATCATAGTGTATATCACATCTCGGGAGGATACAACATGGAACTGGGTGCGCAGATAAAGAGACTCCGCAAGGAGCGGGGCTGGAATCAGGATGAGTTTGCCGCAAGGGCTTATGTCAGCAGGCAGACTGTTTCAAACTGGGAAAATGAAAAAAGCTATCCCGATGTTCACAGCCTGCTGATACTCTCCAACATCTTTGGCGTTACCCTTGACGAACTTGTCAAAGGAGATGTTGAGACTATGAAAAAAGAGATAGACAGTGCAAATATCGATGAATACAAGCGTTGGGCGAATATTTATGCCGTGATGTTCATCATCGCACTGCTGCTGCCCTATCCGCTGTCAAGGTTTTTCGGCTGGTGGGGAGCGGGTGCATGGATATGCTTCATGGCAGTGACTACAGGAGTGTCGTTCAAGGTCGAAAAGCTCAAAAAGAAGAACAATATACAGACTTTCAAGGAAATAACCGCCTTCCTCGAAGGGAAGAGCCTTGATGAACTCGAACAGATGCGTGAAGAGGTCAAGCGCCCCTATCAGAAAGTTCTGCTCGCCATCGGTGCGGGAGCGGTAGCATTCGCCGTAATGATGATAATGCACCTGTTGTTGGATGGGCTGAAATAATTATCCGAAAACAATAAACACCGCGCCCCCCGCAAACTCGCGGAGGGCGCTATAATTATGAATTAATGCACGCAATAACGCTTCGCTTTTATTGCTTGAATTATAATTTCGCTCTGTCCTTAGCTCTCTGAGTGTTGCTCAGAGTTCTCTTTCTGATGCGGATGCTCTTGGGAGTAACTTCCAGCAGCTCGTCGTCTGCCAGGAATTCCAGTGCGTCCTCAAGGGACATATTTCTGGGCGGGATAAGACGCAGTGCATCGTCCGAACCGCTGGCACGGGTGTTGGTCAGGTGCTTTCTCTTGCATACATTTACAACAAGATCATCCGACTTGGGAGATGCACCGACTACCATGCCCTCGTATACCTGAGTGCCTGCTGTGATGAACAGCTCGCCTCTCTCCTGTGCGTTGTACAGACCATAGGTCACAGCCTCGCCTGTCTCGAAAGCTACCAGCGAACCCTGTGCTCTCTTGGGGATATCGCCCTTGTAAGGCTCATAGCCCTCGAATACCGAGCTCATTATGCCCTCGCCCTTTGTATCGGTGAGGAACTCGCTCTTGTAGCCGAACAGTCCTCTTGCAGGTATGAGGAATTCCAGTCTCATGCGGCTGCCGATGGGGTTCATAGCCTGGAGCTCGCCTTTGCGGCTGCCCAGCTTCTCCATAACGGAGCCAACACAGTCTTCGGGAACGTCTATTACTACTCTCTCGATAGGTTCGTTCAGCTTGCCGTCTATCTCGCGGTAAAGTACACGGGGTGTGGAAACGCCCAGCTCGTAGCCCTCTCTTCTCATGTTCTCGATGAGTATCGAAAGGTGCATCTCACCTCTGCCCGCAACACGGTAGGTATCCGCATTGTCGGTCTCGGAAACTCTCAGGGATACGTCCTTCAGCAGTTCCTTGAAAAGCCTGTCTCTGATGTGACGGGTGGTGACGAACTTGCCCTCTCTGCCCGCAAAAGGCGAGTTGTTTACCGAGAAGGTCATCTCAACGGTGGGCTCGCTTATCTTTACAAAAGGTACGGGATCGAACTTGCCGAAATCGCAGATGGTATCACCGATGGTGATATTCTCGATACCGCTGATGCAAACGATATCGCCTGCCTTAGCCTCGTTTACGGGTACTCTGTTAAGACCCTCGATCTGATACATGGTAACGATCTTGCCGCGGTACTCCTGCTTGGTGTTGTGGTAGTCACCTATGGTAACATCCTGGTTTACGGTCATGGTACCGCGCTCGATACGTCCGATGGCGATACGTCCGACGTACTCGTTATAGTCGATGGCGGATACCAGATACTGCATATCGCCCTCGTCCTCCACCTCGGGAGCGGGAACATAGCTGAGTATCATATCGAACAGGGGTATCATATCCGTGCCGCCGTCCATTGTCAGCGAAGCGGTGCCGTCTCTGCCCGAGCAGAAAAGTACAGGGCTGTCCAGCTGTTCGTCAGTCGCATCAAGGTCGAGGAGGAGTTCAAGCACTTCCTCAACCACTTCTTTAAGGCGGGCATCGGGACGGTCGATCTTGTTTACAACGATGATGATCTTGTGACCCAGTTCAAGAGCCTTCTGCAGCACGAAACGTGTCTGCGGCATGGGACCCTCGGCAGCATCGACCAGCAGAAGCACACCGTTCACCATTTTCAGTACACGCTCAACCTCGCCGCCGAAGTCAGCGTGACCGGGGGTGTCGATGACGTTTATCTTAACGTCCTTGTACTTGATGGATGTGTTCTTGGCGAGAATGGTTATGCCTCTCTCCCTCTCGATATCGTTGGAGTCCATGACTCTCTCTTCGACAGCCTGGTTCTCTCTGAATGTACCGCTCTGTTTCAGCATCTGATCGACCAGAGTGGTCTTGCCGTGATCGACGTGGGCGATTATCGCCACATTACGAAGGTCTTCTCTTACCATTTTTCTTCCTCCCGTTAGACTTTGTTATATTGCCTTACAGTTACTATTTTTTACCCAAAGTTTAAAAATCGCCTATTTTCCATAATTTTCGGGCCTTCTCAGCACTCCTTGACGTGCATTTTAACGAAGTCACCCAAACAGCAAAATAACCCTGCGTTTTAGCGCAAGGTCACTTTCAGACAATATATTATATCACATATCCCGCTGTTTGTCAAGCAATGCAGCTTTCACGAAAAACAGCCCGCAGTATACCCGATTTTGCAGCATTATCCCCCGTTCGGCGTGGGGGATAATGCTGCTTGTCTACTTTTCCTTCGGCTGATAGAAATTGCCTGTCAGCTTGGTGGTCTTGACCTCGTTGATAAAGGCTTTGCTGTCAGCTTTGCGTATCTCCGCAATGACCTTTTTCGCCTGCGCTGCCGATACCACAGAGTATACCACGTTCCTCTCGCAGTGTTCGTAGCTGCCCTCACCCTCCAGTATGGTCGCACCGTGATGAGTAAGACCGTATATCGCCCGACATACCTCGTGGGGCTTTTCGGTGACTATGAAAAACGTGCTCTGCTGGAATTTTTTGTAAAGAACGTGCAGCACTGCCGTTGAGGTGTACTGGAATATTATGGAGTACAGCGCCTTATCCCAGCCGAACATGACACCCGCGATGCATATAATGACCGCATTGAAGCCCAGTATGATATTGAATGAGTCGATGCCCCGCCTTTCCGAAAGGAATATGGATATGAAATCCGTGCCGCCCGAGGTCGCGCCCGCATTAAGGCAAAGGCTTATGGCAAGCCCGTTGATTATCCCGCCGAATATGGCGATAAGGAGTATATCCTCCGTGATGATGTGTGCGGGTATGATATCGGTGAATATACTGTTCAGCACTATCATCAGGCAGGAATACAGCGTGAAATTCCGCCCGATGAAGCGGAAGCCGATATACACTGGCACCGCATTGAGCGCGATATTTACGGGGGTGAATGGCAGGTCGATACCCGCCGTCATATTGAATATGCGCTGTATCAGTATGGTCAGTCCCGTCACACCTCCGGGGTAAAGCCCGCCCGTGTTGATGAAGGTCTTGTTGTTTAGCGCCATAACAAAGGCTGCCGCCGTCACCGCGAGTATGGCAAGCACGGGTCTTTTGAACTTATCTTTCATGGGTACCGCCTCCTTTCACGCCGTTTACTAAATCTATTCAAATCTGAATGAGTACATATCGAATTCACTGCCGGGCAGGAAAACGAATTCCACAGTGCCTTTTCCCTTTAAGCCGTCAACAGGGAATGCGCGTTCGGTGTAGCCCTCTGCGCCCGCAAACTCGCACAGCAAACGCCTTTCGCTGCCGTCCTCGCCCTTGAAAAGCAGATGTATGCTGTTCACAGGCAGACGCGAACGCCCTTTGATTGTGACTTTTTCGGGGGTGAAGCCGCTGAAATCGAACTCACCGAAGAAAATATTCACATTGTTGCCAATGCCTGTTACCGCTTCTTCTTCCTTAACAAAGCTGTCACCGTAGATATTCTCAGCATCAGCCGCCATTATCTCGGCAGTCTCCTTCGGGCGCTTTTCAAATACAAAGCCCTGAATGTCCAGCTCAAAACCCGCCTTAAAGCAGAGGGTGTGAACTCCCTGCAGAGGCTTTTTCAGCTTGTAGGTCTGGGGCTTGTATACCAGCCATTCTGAGGGCTGGCAGTAGTCAAGTTCCTGCAAAAGCACGCCGTTTTCGGGGGTGCCGTCCCAAAGTTCTATCTTCACGGGGAAGGATACGGTGGTGAAAACAGGCAGTGTGAACGTGTCGCTGCCAATGCTGCCGAGATCAACTTTCTCAAAGCCGCACCAGGCACCTCTGCATAAGTTGACACCCTTTTGTATTCCGGGAGTGACTTTGCCGTGTTCAAGCGTGAAAGAACCGCCCATTATCATCTTGTAGGGGTCATTGCAGGCACTGCCGATGCCCTCTGCGGTGAGTTTTACTGCGGACAGGATATGGTACTTGTCGGTGCCGTTTTTCGCCTGCGCCCGCAGGTACATCTCGCCGTCACCAAGACATTCAACAGTAACGGTACTGCCGTCAAAGTGCTTTATCCTGCCTTTGTTTGAGTCTATGCCCGAAGCGTCAGTCACACGGAAGACAATATCATTGTAGGTGGTATCCTGCGGCAGAAGTCTGTACCCGAATGTCAGCTCACGCCTTTGGGGAGAAAAGCTCCTTTCACTGCCCGAAAGCTCTATCCTGCGGATGGGCTTTTCGTCGTCGGGTATGCCGAAGTCGTTGGGTACGGGCTTGTTTTCCTCACAGCAGGTAAAACATGGAAGTACATCGCTGTCGGTATCCGCCGCATTCAGGGTCAGCACCGCATCGGGGAGCCCGCGTGAGGTCACTCTTACGGTAATGTCTCCGCCCCTGTTCACAGCGGCTATCATGGCAAGCAGCTTTCCGCTGAAAAGCCTGCGGGAGATACCCTTGTAGCTGTCGTAGTCGGTGGAGTCGCCGTTGTCAAGCCCCACCAGCCTGCCCGCACCGCTTACCGAAACGGTCACGCGGTCGTTGGAATTCGCCACAAATGTGCCGTCCTTGTCGTAGGCTGATATATCAATGAATATCATATCTCTGCCATCCGCGTTCATCGTCAGCTTGTCGGGGGTGAGCCTTATCTCCGCCGTATCCCCGAAACTGCGCTGTATATCGCGGCAAAGTTCATTGCCTTTGTCATCGCGTGCTATCGCCAGCAGTTCGCCCGCTGTGTAGGCAAGCTGTGCATCAAGGGTCAGCTGTGTGCAGGTCTTTCGGTCGAACTTTTTTGAAGCGATAAGCTCACCGTTGAAGTAAAGTTCCACCATCGGCGCATTTGAAGCCACGCGGATATCGATCAGCTCCCCCTCATTGTGATCCCAGTAGGGGAAAATATGCACGAAAGGTGCGTCCTCCCATGATGTCCACGCCGAACGGAATATATAAGCGCTGTCCTTGGCAAAGCCTGCGGTGTCGTACTGCCCGAAATAGCTGTTTTTCGTGGCATAAGGCGTAGGCTCTCCGATGTAGTCGAAGCCAGTCCAGATAAACTGTCCCGCGCAGTATTCCGCATCTCGGTCGGGGATTATGCAGGCTTCCCAGTTACGGGCAGCCCAGCCGGGGGCACTGTTGCCCAGCGAAGAGCACTGCTCGTCGTCATCGCTCAATATGGGCAGTTCTCGGGGGAAATGGTATATACCTCTGCTCTGCACCACAGAGGAAGTCTCGCTGCCGTATATCGCCCAGTCGGGGTGCGCCGCATGATGTTCTTCATAAAGGCGCTCGGAGTAGTTGTAGCCCGCTGTTTTCAGTATATCCGCGCATTTCTGCCCGTTCTCGCTGTGCATATAGTTTGAGCCGATGGTGATGAAGCCGTTGCCGCGAGGGTCGTGCTTTTTCACCAGCATTTTCAGCAGGGAAGTTATCTCCTGCCCGCGCTCGCCCGCATGGGTGTCGTATATCTCGTTGCCAATGCTCCAGCCGATGATGCAGGGATGGTTCCTGTCCCGCCGAACCCACGAAGCCACATCCTTTTCCACGTTGTCTTTGAAAAATCTGCTGTAGTCGTACTCCGTCTTTGAAAGTTTAGGAGACCACTTTTCTCCTATTTTAGGTTTATTCCATGAAATATAGTTACAATTATCTGGCCCATTTTCACAAACATAGAATTTCTTTC